>NZ_VCBQ01000163.1:0-7330 GCF_006386455.1 Paracoccus sp. FO-3
AACCACGCTCCCAGACGAACCAGAGCCGATTACGATGTAGTCGAAACTCTCCATGGATTTTCAATACCTTGCTGCCAGCCGCTCGCGGCTATCGGCTTTTCAGGATGGATGTCGGTCCGCCGAAGCTTTCCATCGAACGACGAAGGAACCGGCACCTGGAGAGATGCCGCTCCGATGCGTCGTGCCTATTCGGCGCTGTCCCGGAAGGCTTGCAGCACCTGCGTGCCCGCCTGCCCATTGTCCTCGATTTCCTTGGCCCAGGAAACGGTGACGTCGTTGATCAGCGCCTGCCATTGTTCCATCTCCTCCGCCGGCGGGGTGGAAATCTGCCAGTCGTGGTTGGCAGCCAGGTCGTCGCGCACCCGGCTTTCCTCGGCGTCCAGCCATTCGCAAAGCGCGGTCTGAGCATCTGCGGCAGCGGTGGCGAAGATTTCCTGGTCCTCGGGGCTCAGCCGATCCCAGGCCGTCGTGCTGATGGTGTAAAGCAACGTGCCGCCGCCAAGTTCGACCCCTTCGACCGCGTTGTTCAGCACATCCTCGAGCCCGAATGTCGGCGTCGAATGATAATACCACAAGGCGCCATCGACGGTGCCTCGCGACAGGCTGTCGAACATTTCGCCGGCGGTCAGCTGGATCGGCGTCGCCCCCAATGCACGAACCGTCTTGTTCATGGCCGACCCAGCCGCGCGGAGCTTCAACCCTTTCAGGTCCGCGAGCCCCCCCACCGGCCTGTTCTTGGTCGCGATCTTGAGCGGCGGAATGGTCGAGGCGAAAAGGACGCGCATTCCCTGCCCCTTCAGTTCCAGCTCGTCCAGGATCGCGCCCGGCTTGGCCACATTCCAGAACATCCGCGTTCCCTGGCAGGCGGAGGCATACATCCCTGGCAGTTCGGCCACCGAGGAAAGCGGCAGCTTGTCGGGCGAATAGGCCGGGATCACCATGGCCAGTTCCGCCAGGCCCGACCGCTGCACCGCAATGACATCCTTGCCCAGTTGACCGGCAGGATAGACTTCGAAGGCGATCCGGCCTTCGGATGCCTTGGTGACCGCTTCCGCGAAAACCTTGCCGCCCTGCGTCCACAGATAATGATCTGCGGGAAAGACATGCGCGAACTTCAGCGTTTCCGCCTGTGCGGTGGCCGCCAGGGCAGAGGTCATCAGACCTGCTGCCAGAAGCCGGCAAATTCCATGGACCATTCCTTCCTCCCGATTTTGAAGACTGATGTGCGGTCATTATGTCCCCCTGGGCCAAGATGGCCGGGCGGGCTTTCCTTTTTGATTGCGCCGCTATTTCTCCAGCGCATCCACCATTTCGCGCGGCATGCCGATGGAGCGGCATTCGACATAGGCGTCGAAAGCCTCGAGCCCGGCCTCGCGGCCGATGCCGCTGCACTTCCAGCCGCCGATCGGGGCATGGAAACCAACCAGATTGCCGTTCAGCTCGACCACGCCGCTGCGGATGCGGCTGGCGACACCAAGCGCCCGGTCGAAATCGCCGCTGAAGACCGCACCGTTCAGCCCATAGGCCGAATCGTTGGCGATCGCGATCGCGTCCTCGTCGTCCTTGTAGGTCAGCACCGTCAGCACTGGGCCGAAGATCTCCTCCTGCGCGATCCGCATCTTGCGGTCGACATCGACGAACAGCGTGGGGTCGATGAACCAGCCCCGATCCAGCCCGAGGGGGCGGTCGCCGCCGCGAACGATCCGGGCACCCTCGGCCTGCCCGATGGCGAGATAGTCCGCGACCCTGTCCCTTTGCCGCTTGCTGACCAAGGGCCCGATCTGCGTGGCCGGGTCCAGCGGATCGCCGATCGGCATCGAATCCATCAGGGCGACGATCCGGTCGATCAGTTCCGAGGCGTGCCGTTCGGGCACCACTATCCGCGTCTTGCCGCTGCACACCTGCCCGTTGTTGCGCAGCGAGGCGGTGCGCAGCATCTCGACCGCCTGGTCGAAATCGGCATCGTCCAGGATGATCGCCGCCGATTTCCCTCCCAGTTCCAGCGAAACCCGGCGCAGATCCTGGCCACACAGGCTGGCGATCCGCCGCCCCGCCGCGGTCGAGCCGGTAAAGGAAACCTTGTCCACCGAAGGATGGGTGACGAGGTATTCGCCGATCTCGCGCCCCGCAGGGACGATGTTGATCACACCCGCGGGAAAGCCTGCCGCCGCGGCCATCTCTGCCAGCAGATAGGCATCGAAGGGCGTCTCGGGCGCCGGCTTCAGAACCACCGTGCAGCCCGCAAGCAGCGCCGGGATGATCTTGATCATCGTCACCAGCTGCGGGGCGTTCCAGGGCACGACCGCCGCCACCACGCCGATCGGCTCGCGGGTGACCAGCGCATTGCCGGTCCGCGAACGGCGGAAGCTGCGGAACGGGTAGTCGTCCACGATCTCGAGATAGCTGTCGATCAACAGCCGCGCGCCGATGGACTGCATCCCTTTCGACATGGTGATCGGGCAGCCCATTTCGGTGGAGACAAGCTCGGCCAGCGTATCTTCATGGGCCCGGAACTGCGCCCCCAGCCTGGCGACGGCGGCCTTGCGCTCGGCCAGCGGCATGCGGGGCCAGGGACCGTGGTCGAAAGCCTCGCGGGCCGCGGCGATGGCGCGGTCCATATCCTCGCGGGTTCCGTCGGGCACCGAACCAAGGGCATCTTCGGTGAAGGGCGAGATCACTTCGATACGCCCGTCCGATGCGGGCTTGATCCACTGGCCACCGATATAAAGCTGATCGTATCGACCTTGCCACATGCGTTTGCTCCTGTTTGGGATTGCCGAAGCACGGCGGATCGGCAGCGATCCGGGCACATGCTTCGGTAGACGGGAAATGATGCGGCGGGCCTTGCCTGCCGCCGCTCTCAATTGGCGAATGTGGTTGAACGCGACAGGTCGAGCCAGGCCTGCAACTCGTCCCCTACCGCGGCCAGCGTGGTGCGGCGGGCTTCGACCGCGTCCTCGCCCAAGGGCAGGCGCAATGGCGGTTTCTCTTGCGCGACGATCTTGCACAACACCGCGCCGAATTTTTCCAGATCATTGGGTTGCCGCCCGCTTGCCTGCGACACGCCGGCCAGGGCACGGTTCAGATCGGCATAGTCCGACGCTGGATTGATCGCGCTGACCAGGGATGGGCCACGGAAATCCGTGCGGAAGGCGCCCGGCTCGACGATGGTCACCTTGACGCCGAAGGGGGCCACCTCCTTGGAAAGCGCCTCCGAATAGCCCTCGACCGCGAATTTCACGGCACTGTAGAAGGCAAAGCCCGGATATGCGCTGAAACCGGCGATAGAGGACAGGTTGATGATGTGGCCTGCGCGTTGACGCCGCATGATCGACAACACCGCGCGCGTCATCTCGACAAGCGAGAAGAAGCCCACCTCGAACAAGGCGCGATAGGTGTCGGCGGGCGTTTCCTCGGCCGGCGCAGCCACGCCATAGCCGGCGTTGTTCACCAATACGTCGATGCGATCGAAGAACGACAGGGCGCGGGCGACCACATCAGCGGTGCGGTGGATATCGCGCGCATCAAGGTGCAGCGACCGCATCCGGTCTGGAAATTCCGCGGCAAGGCCGTGATCGCCATCCTTCGCAAGGACCGTCACCACGACATTGTCGCCTTGGGCCAGGGCTGCGCGCGCCGCCGCCGCCCCCAGGCCCTTGTCGGCCCCGGTGATCAGCCAGGTGCGGGCCTCTTTGTCCATGTCCAGTCCTCCCCCCTTTTCATGCTCCCCTCATCAGGCTAGTCCGGGTCAGGCGCTGGCTGTAGTCGGTTATGCAAATACAGATTGTCTCGCAAATCGTCCCAATCCCGATCAAGGACAGGCCCGATCAAGGACAGGGACGTCACGCCTTGCGCAGCTTCGATCTTGTCGGCCGGCATGGCAGGTTCTCGGCATTCGGGCGCGCGCACGGGGGAAGTTCAGCAGTTACAATCTGGAGGCCAACTGCCTAGCCTATTCGACCCGCAACCTGCGCTTGGCCAAGGCGGACCCGACAATCCAAAGATGCCGATAAAAGCGCCCAGGATGGGGCGTCTTTCCGAAAACCCGACAAGCCGGTCCATTTCTCTGCATGATCACCCCAAAGGGCGCATTCAAGGCACTGATCCAGAGCCCTTCAACGAGGCCGGATTGCCTGCAATTGCATCAGTTGCGGCTATCCGCCGCTTCCAGCACGTGGCGGCAACTGGAAATCACGTTGCGGATGATGTCCTCCTGCAGCCGGCCTTTGCGACAGGCGGCAATGATCCTGACCTGCTGCAGGGGCTCTTCCAGCGGTATGCAGACCAGCCTGTCCCCCTGATAGGTGATCGCATTATGCGGCTGGAACATGCTGAAGGTGAAACCGAGGCCCTTGCCGACCGCAGACCGGACCAGCTCATAGGACGAGGACGAAAACGCTATTGGCGGCTTGATCCCCCTTGCGTAAAGCAGATCCAGCATCGTCCGTCCGGGAATTTCCCGGTCCAGCCGCACATAGGACAGCCCCTCCAGATCCCCCAGCGCAAGCCGTTTCCTGCCCGCCAAGGGACTGGAGGCGGGCAAGACCACCTTGGCCTCGACCTTGGCCAGATCGACCACGTCATAGCCCTCACGCTCGAAGCAGAGATCGTAGAGCATCATGATGTCGATATGGCCCTTGTTCAGCTGCTCCAAAAGATTGGGGTGGCTGCTCTCGACAAAGTCCAGTTCGACCTTGGGCCAGATTTCCCGGTTCCGCATCAGGATCGGAATGGCGAAGACATAGACGAGCGCGAGATAGGTTCCGATCTGGACCTTGCCGCCGGCATCGGTGCGCAAGTTGCGTGCGCCCTGCGCCCATTTCTCGGCCTCGGCCAATACGCCGCGTGCCATCTGCTCAAGGATTTCGCCGGAAGGGGTCAGCTTGACGCCATGCGCGGGAAATCGGTTGAACAGCCTGGTGCCGGCGATCGCTTCGAGATTGTCGATCGCGGCAGAGATCGCCGCAGTCGAAACGCCCAGTTCCTTTGCCGCGCTGGCAATGCTGCCCAGTGCGGCCGTCGCGCGGAAATAGGAAAGTTGTCTCAAGGTGAACCGAAGCAAGGCAATCTCCCAATGTGCGGTGAAAATGCAGAACGCCGGTCGGTCGGAGCGGCCAAGGCCCCGGTCCGACGACAGCCGCAGCATCCAGCAGACAGACCGGCTTCGTCGCGTCCGGGGCAGGTTATGCCAGCGGACTCGGAGGGTTCAAGCGCAACATCCGGTAGAACGGCGTTCCCGCTCGATAAGACCGGACAGGGGGCGGCGGATGTGGATTGCTGCCCCCCCTGCGGCGCGACCCGCAGGCTGGAGCGATGAAAGGCGCCCGTTCGACGAAACGACCGCGGTCCTGTCGGATGGCCGTCTTCCCCCCGCAAACGATGCGCGCACCTTCAGCGCTGACATCCTGCGTGACGATCTGCATGGCGGGATCCCGCAGGTCGCTCACCGGCATCGAAACCGTCAAAGCGACGGGGCGCCCTCGTCCTCTCCGCGCAACCCGGAAGATGCATATTGTTTCATAAATGGTTCCAATTTATGCTGCGGAAATGAATTTCGAGGATCTGCGCAGCTTTGGCATGGTCGTGCAGCATGGCGGCTTTACCGCTGCCGAACGCGCCACGGGCGAGCGCAAGGCCAAGCTCAGCCGCCATATCCAGCGGCTGGAAAGCGACCTGGAAACCCAGCTGCTTTTTCGTTCGACCCGCAGCCTGCGCCTGACCGAAGCCGGCCGGGCGATCTATGAGCAATGGCAGATCGTCGAGAGCAGCCTTGAGGACGCCGAAGCCATCGCCGTCGAGTTCAGGTCGCGCGTGTCGGGCGATCTGCGGGTCAGTTGCCTGCCGGGGCTAGCGCGCTATCTTGGCCCGAAATTCGTGACGGACTTCCTCCGCGACTACCCCGAGGTGCGGCTGGAACTGCACGTGACGACGGAAAAGGTTGACCTGATCAACAAGCGTTTCGATCTGGCGATCATGGCCGAGGTCAATGAGCGCAGCAATCCCTCGCTTCTGACGCGCAAGCTGGGCGAGACGCGCAGCATCCTCGTGGCCTCGCCGGCGTTCCTTGCCCGCCATCCCGGAATCACGCTGGAGGGCATAAAGCAGCTGCCGACCGTCAGCGTCGGCGGCGACTATCTTTCGGCCGGCTGGGCGGGCAGCTGGAAGCTGCGCAACGACAAGGGGGCAAGCTACACGCTGCGGCACCGGCCGGTGCTGGTGAGCAATGATTCGGCAATGATCCGGGACGCGGTCATAGAAGGCGGCGGCATCGGCCTGCTGTCGCTCCAGACCTGCGAAACGGCCCTGGCGCAAGGCACCTTGAAGCAGATCCTGCCGGAATGGCATTCCCTCTGGGGCCGCATCAGCATCCTGTTTCCCGACAACAGGCGCATGTCCCCCGCCGCCCGAGCCTTCATCGAGCATATGTCCAACTCCGCGCGGCAGAAAATCGGCTGAGGACTCCGGGCCGCCGGAAGCCGATGCGCTGATTTCCAGCCAGATCCGGCAGGAAATCAAAGCTAAATTTTTCCTATCATATAGCAAGATATAATAATCTTTTCCTATCAACTGAAACCCGTTAGCAATGTGATTGTGCGGGCGAGATGGCTTTGCGAGCCATTCACCCGACGGCCGGGGACGAACAATCTGAACAACCCGACGATGCGGCCATAGCCTGCACGATTCGAAAAACATTACCCATAGCAAGGAGAATAAACCATCATGCTTGGTAAGCTAATCGCTGCGGTATCGCTTGTTTCGATGTTGAGCATCGGCGCCGCCTGCGCCCAGGACGGAACGCAACCGGAACAGTTCCCGATCCGCGACGACTGCGCGAATCCGGTCGAGCCGCATCTCAAGGAAGGCTGTGCATTTCTTGATGAGCTTCTCGCCGCGTTCATCGGAAACGATGCTGAAAAGTTCGCCGATATAAACCACTATCCCCACGTTCGGATCACCAATCAAGGCACCAAGATCTGGGACACGCGCGACGACTATTACAAGGACAACACCGCCGAGATCCTTGCAGCAAAGGAAAAATCCGAACGATTCCCAGGATGGGTCAACGGCCGATGGGAAAAGCGCCAGCTTATCCAGTTCGACGACAGCCAGATGCATTTCGCCGTGTATTTCTCGCGCCTCCCTGCGGCAAAACCCATTCGCCGCCGATCAAGTTGCGCTTACAGTCCTGCATGCCTGCCTCCTGCTGTCGGGCAAGGATTTGCCTCAAGAAACTGGCAGGATTATTCCCTATCCTCGGCGATCAGACCGCCAAGAAGGGTTGGCGATCGACAAGTTTCCCTTGTCACATATTCGGGTAATTCGGCCCGTC
>NZ_VCBQ01000164.1:0-7330 GCF_006386455.1 Paracoccus sp. FO-3
TCGATGGGGCCGGCCCGGCGTTCCCCCCGGATATTTGCACACGAAAGAAGCGCGCGGGCCGGGGCTTGCGGCTGGGCGGTTGCGGTTTATCTGAGACGGGTAGCAGCAAGGATGCCCCTCATGCCCCAACCCAAGCTTTTCGAGCCGATCGCCATCGGCGGCCGGACCCTTGCCAACCGGATCGTCGTCGCGCCCATGTGCATGTATTCGGCCGAGGACGGGCGGATGACCGACTGGCACCTGATCCATCTGGGCGCGCTGTCGCATTCCGGCGCGGCCATCCTGACCATCGAGGCCACCGCCGTCCTGCCCGAGGGCCGCATCTCTTATGCCGACGTCGGCCTGTGGGACGATGCGACCGAGGCGGCGATGGATCGGGTGCTGAAGGGCGTGCGCGCCTGGTCGGACATGCCCATCGCCATCCAGCTGGCCCATGCCGGGCGCAAGGCCTCGACCGCGAAGCCCTGGGAGGGCGGGGCGCAGATCGCGCCGGATGCGCCGCATGGCTGGCAGACCGTCTCGGCCTCGGACCTGGCCTTTGCCGAGGGCGAGAACCCGCCGCTGGCGCTGGACCGCGCCGGGCTGGCGCGGGTGCGCGACGCCTTTGCCCAGGCCGCGCGCCGCGCCGTGCGCCTGGGGATCGACGCGATCCAGATCCATGCCGCGCATGGCTATCTGCTGCACCAGTTCCTGTCGCCGCTGTCGAACCGGCGCGAGGACGACTATGGCGGCAGCCTGGAAAACCGCATGCGCTTTCCGCTGGAGGTCTTCGAGGCGGTGCGGGACGCGGTGCCGGCGGGCTATCCGGTCACGGTGCGCATCTCGGGCACCGATTGGGTCGAGGGCGGCTGGGACATCCAGGGCAGCATCGCCTTTTCCCAGGCGCTCGAGGCGCGGGGCTGCGCGGCGATCCATGTCAGCAGCGGCGGGCTGGACCGGCGCCAGCAGATCCCCGTCGGTCCCGGCTACCAGGTGCCCCTGGCGCGGGCGGTCAGGCAGGCGGTCGGCATCCCGGTCATCGCCGTCGGCCTGATTACCGAGCCCGAGCAGGCCGAGGCCATCGTCGCCACCGGCGATGCCGACATGGTCGCGCTGGCCCGCACGGTGCTTTACGATCCGCGCTGGCCCTGGCATGCGGCGGCCAGGCTGGGCGCCAGCGTCTCGGCGCCGCCGCAGTTCTGGCGCAGCCAGCCCTCGGGGCTGCGGGATCTGTTCCGCAAATAGCCGGCCCGCGCCGGGCGCCGGCATGGCGGCGGGGGCTCAGACCGCCTTCGCCTCTTGCCGGTGCGGGTCGTGGAGGTCGAAGATCATCAGCCCGTCCTCGGGCACCTGCCGCTGGGTCCAGCGCGGATCGGCAAGCGAGCGTTCCGCGTCCTGCAGCCCGTCGCGCCAATGGTCCAGCATAGACAGGCGCGAGAATTCGTAGTCCTTGGACGCGCTTTCGTAATCGGCATGGCGATAGATCAGGTGCATCAGGCTGACCGGATGGGCCGGGCCGGATTCGATCAGCATGGCCAGGTCCGGGTCGTCGCGGAACGGGGCCGGCAGCCGCGCGTGCAGCCGCCGCGCCGCGCTGGCCAGCGCATGGCGGATGCGGAATTCGTCGGTGTTCAGCCGGGTGCGGCTGGAAAAGCGGATCTCGCGCTCGCGCTGCTCGACCTGGGCCATGGTGCGGGGCAGGATGTCGCGCGACGGGTAGAGGTCCACCTGGTAGATGCACAGCGGCCGGTCGCAGGGCTTGGCCAGCACGAATTGCAGCGGCGAGTTCGAGACCAGCCCGCCGTCCCAGTAGTGCCGCCCCTCGATCTCGACCGCGGGAAAGCCCGGCGGCAGCGCGCCCGAGGCCATGACGTGATCGACGGTGATCCGCGTCTCGCGGCTGTCGAAACAGGTGAAGTTGCCGGTCTCGACATCCACCGCGCCGACGGACAGGCGCGGGCCCTGGGCGTTGAGATAGTCGAAATCCACCAGGGCCAGCAGCGTATCGCGCAGGGGCGAGGTGTCATACCAGCTGGTCTGCCGCATCAGGCCGGGCAGGAAGGAAAACAGGTCCGGGATGCGCGGGCGGAAAAAGCCGGGCGCGCCCAGCATGGTGGACATGGTGGCGCGGCTTTCGTTGCAGACGGCGCGCATCTGTTCGTGCAGCGGCCCGCCCTCGAAGCACGAGCCCAGCAGCCAGGGCGCGCCCGTCACCTCTTCCCAGAAGCGGCGCAGCGCCTCCAGCCGCTGGCCGGGGCGGTTGCCGGCGATGAGCGCGGCATTGATCGATCCGATCGAGATGCCCGCCAGCCATTCCGGTTCCTGCCCGGCGCGGCAAAGTGCCTCATATGCGCCGGCCTGGAACGCCCCCAGCGCGCCGCCGCCCTGGAGGACGAAGACGATCTTCTCGGTAACTTCCCCGGTTCTGTCCTTCATCTGCCCCCTCGAATCCTGTGGTTCGATCCCGTCGTGCCATGGCCGGGGATGGAAAATTTCCATAATGCCGCAGGAAACGAAAGAAAAAAACGCAAAAAATCGCGTAAAAAAGCGCGAGTGACGTTGCGTCCTGCGCAATTTCCGCCTGGGTGATTGTCACGGCCGCGCCAGCCGATATATTGGGGCATGACACAGCCGGAGCCAGCCGCCGACAAGCGCATGATCGACGACCCTTCCGACAGGCGCGGCCTGCTGCGCCCCGCTGCTTCCCGGCATCCCCCTGACCCGAGCGAGCCCCTTTGATGTGGATCGAAGTCCTTGTCGTCCTTGTCCTGACCCTGCTCAACGGGCTTCTGGCCATGTCTGAACTGGCCATCGTCTCGGCCCGGCCGGCGCGGCTGAAAGTCCTGGCCGAACGCGGCGACCGGGCCGCCGCCACCGCGCTGGCGCTGGGGGAGGAGCCGGGGCGGTTCCTGTCCTCGGTCCAGATCGGCATCACGCTGGTCGGCATCCTGTCGGGCGCCTTTTCCGGCGCGACGCTGGGGGCGCGGCTGGCGGCGGCGCTGCCGGGCTGGGGGGTGCCGCCCTCGCTGGCGCAGCCCCTGGGCATGGGCGGCGTGGTCGTGGCCATCACCTACCTGTCGCTGATCGTGGGCGAACTGGTGCCCAAGCAGCTGGCGCTGAAGGCGCCCGAGCGCGTCGCCGTTCGGATGGCGCCCCTGATGCTGGCCATCTCGCGCGGGGCGGCGCCGCTGGTCTGGCTGCTGGACCGTTCGGGCAAGCTGGTCCTGGCCGCGCTGGGGCAATCGGGCGAGGACCGGCAGACCATCAGCGACGAAGAGATCAAGCTGGTGATCTCGGAAGCCGAGACCGCGGGCGTCATGCACCGCGCCGAGACCGAGATGATCGCCGGCGTCATGCGCATCGCCGACCGCAGCGCCCGCGGGCTGATGACGCCCCGGCGCGAGATCGAGGCGGTGGATGTGGGTGACAGCTGGGAAGAGATGGCGCGCAAGTTCCGCGACGGCCGCCGCACCCGCCTGCCGGTCAGCGACGGCGACCCGAACAACCTGATCGGCGTGATCGCCAGCGTGGACCTGATGTCGCAAAGCCGCGCCGAGGCGGTGGACCTGCGCCAGGTGATGCAGCCCGCCCCGATCATCCCCGAGACCATGGACGCGCCCGAGGTCATCGCGCGCCTGCGCGCCGCGCCGGGGCAGATGCTGCTGGTCTATGACGAATACGGCCATTTCGAGGGCGTGGTGACGCCGATGGACGTGCTGGAGGCGATCACCGGCGAGTTCGCCGGCCTCGACGACGACGAGCCGAAGCTGGTCGAGCGCGACGACGGCAGCCTGCTGGTCGCAGGCTGGATGCCGGTCGACGAATTCGCCGACCGGCTTTCGGTCTCGCTGGACGAGGATCGCGACTATTCCACCGTGGCCGGGCTGGTGCTGGACCTGGCCGGCCGGCTGCCGCAGGCGGGGGATCGCGTGGATTGGCAGGGCTGGCGCATCGAGGTGGTGGACATGGACCATCGCCGCATCGACAAGCTGCTGGTCCAGCGCCTGCCGGGCTGATCCGCAGGGCCGCGCCGGCGGGCGGGAAAGAACGCTTGTGATTTCCCGCGGGTTTGATAACGCTTGGTTATGAACTTCACCCTGCGCCAGATCACCTATTTCCTTGCCGTCGCCCGGCTGGGCCATTTCGGCCGCGCGGCCGAGACGGTGCATGTCTCGCAGCCGGGGCTGTCCAGCCAGATCGCCCAGCTCGAGGCGCGGCTGGGCGGGGCGCTGTTTGAACGCGGCGCCGGCGCGGGGCCGGTGCGGCTGACCGCGCTGGGTGAGCGGCTGTTGCCGGTGGCGCAGGAACTGATGGACACCGCCAAGCGGCTGGAGGCGCTGGCGCGGGCAGGACGGCTGCCCTTGTCGGGGCGGCTGCGGCTGGCGATCATTCCCACGGTCGCCCCCTATCTGATCCCGCACCTGGTGCCGGCGTTGCGCGCCAGCCATCCGATGCTGAACCTGGAATTGCACGAGATCGCGACGGATGAGGTGGTCTCGGGCGTGCTGAGCCACCGTTTCGATGCCGGGATCATGGCCCTGCCGGTCAACGAGCCGGGGATCGAGGCCGAGACGGTCTTGCGCGACGCCTTCCTGGTCGCGTTGTCGGGCAGCGACACCACGCTGCTGTCCGGCCCGGCCCGGCCCGAAAGCATCGAGGCGGACCGCCTGCTGCTGCTGGCCGACGGCCATTGCCTGCGCGACCAGGCGCTGGAGGTCTGCGGGCTGCGCAGCCCGCGGCGCAAGCTGAACCTGGAAGCGGCCTCGATGACGACGCTGATGCGGATGGTGGCCAGCGGCATGGGCATGACGCTGATCCCGCGGCTGGCCCTGGCGGACGAGAACCGCGACGGCCGGCTGCGCATCGTGCCCTTTACCGAGCCGGCGCCCTCGCGCGATCTGGCCGTGGTCTGGCGCCGCAATGCCGAGGCCGGGGCGGATGCGCGGGCCCTGGCCCAGGTGGTGCGCGATCTGGCCCCGGTTCTGGGGGTCGAGCCGATCCCCCGCCCGGTGCCGGATCCGGCGCCCGATGCGCCGACCCGCAAAAGGATCAGCGCAGCACGATCTTGACCGGCAGCACCAGCGCGGTGGTCTTGCCCGAGGGCGGCGCCGGCAGGCGCGGCATCCGCGAGGCCTGGCGGTTCAGCGCAGAATCGATCCTGGCATCCCCGGTCGAGCTTGCCAGCGACGCCCCGGCCACGCGGCCGCTGGGATCGACGCTGAAGCGCACGGTCACGGTCATGGTGTCGCCGCGCCCGTTGAAGCGGGTGCGCTGCATGTGGCGCGCCACCGCGGCCTGCACCTTGGACTGCCAGCTGGCCACCTGCCGCGGGCTGGGCGTGCCGGCCTGCGCCTGGGGTGCGGCGGTGCGGTCGGATTGCGGCGCCCGGACCCTGGTCGTGGCCTGGCGGGCCGGCTGCTCTTCCGGGGCCTTTTCCTTTTTCTCGCGCTTCTTGGGCTCGGGCTGCTTTTCGACGACCTTCCGCTCCGGCTCCGGCTCGGGGTCGGGACGCTCGGGCGGGCGTTCGGATTTCTGCAGCACCACCGCATCGGGCGGCGGCGGGAACAGCGAGTTCATGTCCGCCAGCGGTTCCAGTTCCTGAAGCGGCGGCATGGCGAGTTCCGGTTCGGGCTCCGGCTCCGGTTCGGGCTCGGGTTCCGGTTCGGCCTCGGTCATTTCCGGGGTCTCGGCCTCGTCCGGCGGGGCGGCCGCCTCGGGCATCGGTGCCAGCTCGACATAGACCGGGTCGGGCAGGCCGGGGGGCGCGGCGGCTTCGGCGCGTTGCAGGATCCACAGCGCGCCGCCCATATGCGCGGCCAGGGCCACCGCTGCGGCGGTGCCCCATAGCGCGCTGTCGCGCAGGGCCGGGGAAGGCTTCCAACTCATGGCGTGGGGGCTCCTCCGCTTGACGGGGTCGAGGCGGTTTGCTGGGCCGGCGCTGCGGCGGGTGCTGCCGCGGGGGCAGGTGCTGCCGCGGGCGCATCAAGCTCGGCATCGGCGGGCTGGGCGGCGGGCGCCACCCCCCCGCCGGTGGTTTCAAGCCCGACCAGGGCGATCTTGAGATAGCCGGTTTCTCGCAGGGTGTTCATGACGCCCATCAGGTCGCCATAGGACACCTTCCTGTCGGCGCGCAGGAAGATGCGCTCCTCGCGGTTGTTCTGGGTCGCGGCGGCCAGCGCCGTGGCCAGCCCGCCGGCCGGCACGTCCTCGTTGCCCAGGGCAAGCGTCAGGTCGGGCTTGACGGTGATATAGACCGGCTGGTCGGGGCGCTGCGCCGGGGTCGCGTTCGAGACCGGCAGGTCCACGTTCACATCCACCGTCGCCAGCGGCGCCGCCACCATGAAGATGATCAGCAGCACCAGCATCACGTCGATGAAGGGCGTGACGTTGATCTCGTGGTTCTCGACCAGATCGTCGCCTTGGGTTTCGCGGATGCCGCCGGCCATGGCTCAGACCTCCGTGCGCGAGACGGTGCCGCGGAAGTCGAGGTCGCGGCTGACCAGGCGCTTGACCCCGGCCGCGGCATTGGCGAGCCGCAGGCGGTAGCCGGTGATGGCGCGGGCGAAGACGTTGTAGATCACCACGGCCGGGATGGCCGCGATCAGGCCGATGGCGGTGGCCAGCAGCGCCTCGGCGATGCCCGGCGCCACGACGGCAAGGTTGGTGGTCTGCGCCTGCGAGATGCCGATGAAGCTGTTCATGATGCCCCAGACGGTGCCGAACAGGCCGACGAAGGGCGCGGTCGAGCCGATGGTGGCCAGAACGCCGGTGCCCCGGCTCATGCGGCGGCCGGCGATGGCCTCGATCCGGTCCAGATGCGAATCGACGCGCTCCTTGACGCCCGCGTCGCCGGCCTGGTCCAGCGCCGGGGCCGAGCGGTCGTATTCGGCGGCCGCGGCGCGGATCATGCGCGAGACCGGGTCGCGGCGGTTGCCGGCCGAAGCCAGCGCCGAGGGCAGGTTCGCCGCCGCTTCGACCCGGCGGATGCCGGATTGGGCGCGCTGCATGGCCCCCAGCAGTTCCAGCACCTTGGCGACCAGCACCGTCCAGGTCACGACCGAGGCGAAGGCCAGGCCGATCATCACCGCCTTCACCACCCAGTCGGCGGCAACGAACATGCCCATCGGCGACAGGTCGTGCGGCAGGTTCGGGTCGCGTTCCGGCGGGTTCAGCATCGGCGACAGCGCGTCCTGCACCGCCTACGGCAGGATGCTGGAGCCGCCGGGCTCGGCCGCTTCGGGCGCGGAGGGGGCGGGGGCTTCCGGTGCCGCCGGGGTTTCGGAGGCCGCCGGGGCTTGGGCGGTGGCGGGCGCGGTTTCGGGCGCCGCCGCGGGCGCATCGGCGGCGGGGG
>NZ_VCBQ01000165.1:0-7319 GCF_006386455.1 Paracoccus sp. FO-3
ATCATGGGCATCGGCCCGGCGCCGGCGGCGAAAAAGGTGCTGGCGCGCGCGGGACTGACCATCGACCAGATGGATGTGATAGAATTGAACGAGGCCTTCGCCAGCCAGGCGCTGGCGACCCTGCGCGACCTTGGCCTGCCCGACGACGCCGCCCATGTGAACCCCAACGGCGGCGCCATCGCGCTTGGCCACCCGCTTGGCATGTCGGGGGCCCGGCTTGTGACGACGGCGATGTATCAGCTGCATCGCACCGGCGGGCGCTATGCGCTTTGCACCATGTGCATCGGCGTGGGGCAAGGCATCGCGCTGATCCTCGAACGCGTTTGACCCAGGGAGAAGTTTGCCATGTATGCCCAACTCGTGAAATCCGAAGGGATGAAAGCCCGCGAGGAGATGACCCCCCAGGAGATCGCCTTTCAGGAGCGCATCGACCGCGGCGAGAAGATCGAGCCCAAGGAATGGATGCCCGAGGGTTATCGCAAGACGCTGGTCCGCCAGATCGGCCAGCACGCCCATAGCGAGATCGTCGGCCAGCTGCCCGAGGGCAACTGGATCACCCGCGCCCCCACGCTGGAGCGCAAGGCGATCCTCTTGGCCAAGGTGCAGGACGAGGCCGGGCACGGGCTCTATCTCTACTCGGCGGCCGAGACGCTGGGCGTCTCGCGCGACGAGCTGATGGAGCTCTTGCACGCCGGCAAGATGAAATATTCCTCGATCTTCAACTATCCGACGCTGACCTGGGCCGACATGGGCGCGGTGGGCTGGCTGGTCGATGGCGCGGCGATCATGAACCAGGTGCCGCTGCAACGCACCTCCTACGGTCCCTATTCCCGCGCCATGATCCGCATCTGCAAGGAGGAAAGCTTCCACCAGCGCCAAGGCTATGCGGTGATGATGAAGCTGGCCCAGGGCACCCCCGCGCAGAAGCGCATGGCGCAGGACGCGCTGAACCGCTTCTGGTATCCGGCGCTGATGATGTTCGGCCCCTCGGACAAGGATTCGGTGCATTCGGCGCAGTCGATGGCCTGGAAGATCAAGATCAACACCAATGACGAGCTGCGGCAGAAATTCGTCGACCAGACCGTGCCGCAGGCGGAATACCTGGGCCTGACCGTCCCCGACCCGGACCTGAAATGGAACGAGGAAAAGGGCGGCCACGATTTCAGCGAGCCGGACTGGTCGGAGTTCTTCGACGTGATCGCCGGCAACGGGCCCTGCAACAAGGACCGGCTGGGCGCCCGCGTCAAGGCCTGGGAGGACGGCGCCTGGTTCCGCGAGGGGCTGATGGCGCATGCCGAGAAGGCCGCAGCCCGCCGCGCGCAGGCCGCCGAGTAAGCCCGCAATCGCCAGGAACGGCGCCGCCGGCCAACCGGGTCCGGGGCGCAACCAAGTTTAGGGAGAGAGAACCATGTCCAAGGAATGGCCGCTCTGGGAAGTCTTCATCCGGGGCCAGCACGGGCTGAACCACCGCCATGTCGGCAGCCTGCACGCGCCCGACGCCGAAATGGCGATCATGAACGCCCGCGACGTCTATACCCGCCGCAACGAGGGCGTGTCGATCTGGGTGGTGCCCTCGGCGCAGATCACCGCGTCGAGCCCCTCGGAAAAGGGGCCGCTGTTCGAGCCCTCGAACGCCAAGGTCTATCGCCACCCGACCTTTTTCGACATTCCCGAAGAAGTGGGGCATATGTGATGCCGTCGCTGCCCGACATGACCACGCCCCAGGTGGCGGAACTGGCCCGGCATCAGGCCGAGGCCCATCCGGCCCATCCGACCGTGCCCCAGCCCGACGAGGGCCAGGAGGCGTTCTTCGAGACGCTGCTGCGCATCGGCGACAGCGCCCTGGTCCTGGGCCATCGCGTGTCCGAATGGTGTGGCCATTCGCCGGCGCTCGAGGAAGACATCGCGCTGGCCAACGTGGCGCTGGACCTGATCGGCCAGACCCAGCTGTGGCTGGGGCTTGCCGGCGAGGTCGAGGGGCAGGGCCGCTCGGCCGACGACTTGGCCTATCTGCGCGACGCCTGGGATTTTCGCAACCTGCTGATCTGCGAGCGTCCGAACGGCGATTTCGGCCATACGCTGATGCGGCAGTTCCTGTTCGACGCCTGGCACCATGAACTGCTGAAGGGGCTGGCGGCATCCTCGGACCCGCGCGTGGCCGAGATCGCGGCCAAGGCCGGCAAGGAAGTGGCCTATCACCTGGAACGCTCGTCCGACCTGGTGGTGCGGCTGGGCGACGGGACCGAGGAAAGCCACCGCCGGATGCAGCAGGCGCTGGACGCGCTCTGGCCCTATGCCGGCGAGATGTTCCTGGGCGACGACAAGGATGCCCAGATGGCCGCGCGCGGCATCGCCCCCGATCCGGCCAGCCTGCGTGCCGGCTGGGACGCCACGCTGCGCCACGTGCTGGGCGAGGCGACCTTGCAGATCCCCGAAAGCGACTTTGCGCACAAGGGCGGCAAGCAGGGCATCCACACGGAACATCTGGGCTATATCCTGGCCGAGATGCAGTTCCTGCAACGCGCCTATCCCGGCGCCAGCTGGTAAAGCCCATGGCCGCTGCGACCCATCCCAGCGTCGAGCAGGTCTGGGGCTGGCTGTCCGAGGTGCCCGACCCGGAGATCCCGGTGATCAGCCTGACCGACCTGGGCATCATCCGCGGCGTCGAATGGCAGGGCGACACGCTGGTCGTCAGGGTCACGCCGACCTATTCCGGCTGCCCCGCAACCAGCATCATCAACCTGGACATCGAGACCGCGCTGCGCAGCCACGGCATCGACAAGCTGCGGCTGGAACGCCAGCTGACCCCGCCCTGGACCACCGACTGGATCACCCAGGCGGGCCGCGAAAAGCTGCGCGCCTATGGCATCGCCCCGCCCATCGACGGCACGGCGGCGGACGGGGTTCTGGCCGGGCGCATCGCCCGCATGAGCGGCGCGAACCTGACCATCGCCTGCCCGCGCTGCGGCTCGACCAATACCGAAAAGATCAGCCAGTTCGGCTCGACCCCCTGCAAGGCGAATTATCGCTGCAAGGACTGTCTGGAACCCTTCGACTATTTCAAATGCCTGTAAGAAGGCGCCCCGCTTCAGGAAGGATACCCCCATGGCACGCTTCCATCCGCTGAAGGTCACCGATGTGCGTCGCGAGACGCGCGACGCGGTGGTCGTCACCCTGGCCCCCCGCGACGAGGACCGCGCGCTGTTCGACTTCACCCAGGGCCAATACCTGACCTTCCGCCGCGACTTCGACGGCGAGGAGCTGCGCCGGTCCTATTCGATCTGCGCCGGCAAGGACGAAGGCACCCTGCGCGTGGGCATCAAGCGCGTCGACGGCGGCGCCTTCAGCACCTGGGCCAACGAGAACCTGGCGCCCGGCGACGAGATCGAGGCGATGCCGCCGATGGGCAAGTTCTTCACCCCGATCGAGCCCGGGGCGGAAAAGCAGTATCTGGGCTTTGCCGCCGGCTCGGGCATCACCCCGGTGCTGTCGATCATCAAGACCGTGCTGGCGCGCGAGCCGCGGGCGCAGTTCACGCTGGTCTATGCCAACCGCCAGATCAACACCATCATGTTCCGCGAGGAGCTGGAGGATCTGAAGAACCTCTATCTCGGCCGCTTCTCGGTCATCCATGTGCTGGAGCAGGAGGGGCAGGAGATCGACCTGTTCACCGGCCGCATCGACGAGGGCAAGATGACGGCGCTGTTCCAGCATTGGCTGGACGCCGAGGCGGTCGACACCGCCTTCATCTGCGGCCCCGAGCCGATGATGCTGACCGTGGCGGCGTCCCTGCGCGGCCACGGGCTGCGCGACGAGCAGATCAAGTTCGAGCTGTTCGCCTCCAGCCAGCCGGGCCGCGCCAAGGCCCGCCCCGTCTCGGCCCAGGCGGCCGGCGCGGGCGAGGGCGTGGCCGCCACGGTGACGCTGGACGGCGCCACCCGCGCCTTCCAGATGCCGCGCGAGGGCGAGACGATCCTGGAGGCGGCCCTGGCCAACAACATGGACGCGCCCTATTCCTGCAAGGCGGGCGTCTGCTCGACCTGCCGCTGCAAGGTGCTGGAGGGCGAGGTCGAGATGGCGGTGAACCACGCGCTGGAAGATTACGAGGTCCGCGCGGGCTATGTGCTGAGCTGCCAGGCCTATCCGGTCAGCGACCGCGTGGTCGTCACCTATGACGAATGATCCGGGCGCAGGAGGGGAACCCATGTCCGATACCATGAATATCGAGGACTACCTGGCGCAGGGGGGCGTGCTGACCGCGCCCGGCAACGTGCCCGCCCGCTATCGCGGCGAGCTTTTGCGGCTGATGTCGTCCTTCGTGGACAGCGAACTGGCCGCCTCGGCCGGCTTCGCCGATGCGATCAACCTCGCCCCCGGCATCAAGGAGCGTATCGCCGCCAGCCGCATCACGCTGGAAAAGGCCGACCATGCTGGGCGCGTGCTGCGGGTGATGGCCGAGTTCGGCACCGATGCCGCCCGCTACCAGACCAGCCACGACTGGGCCGCCCGCGTCCCGCGCGACGCCGATCTGGGCACCGCGCGCCGGCCCGGCGACATGCGGCTGTCGGTGTTCCACTATCCGATCGCCGGCTGGACCGATGCGGTGGTGATGAACGTGCTCCAGGGGCTGGCGACCGGGGTGCAGATGACCGAGCTGACCCGCGTCTCCTACGGCCCGCTGGCCGAGGTCTTTCGCGAGATCGCCCCGCGCGAGGCCCGCCATGCCGAGCTGGGCCTGGAGGGGCTGGAGCAGATCGCCCAGACCGAGACCGGGCGCGAGGAAGCCCGCGCCGCCATCGCCTATTGGCAGCCGCGCGTCGCGGCGGGCTTCGGCCTGACCCATTCGGCGCGCTATGACACGCTGGCGCGCTTCGGCCTGCGCCACAGCCCGAACGAGGCGCTGCTGGCGCGCTGGGAGGCGCTGGTGTCGGAACATCTGGCCGCGCTTGGCCTCTGAACCGGCGCTTGCGGCCGCGCTCCCCGACGGGCGCGGCCTTGCCGCCCGAGCAAAACGAAGACTGACCAAGGAAACGCCAATGACCACTCCGCGCCGTCTTGAAAGCTATGTCTGCGGGTGCTGGACCCCCGGCAGCCAGCCCGGCCAGACCCTGCTGGACGCCGCCACCGGCGAGCCGGTGGCCGTGATCGATTCGACCGGCATCGACTTTGCCGCCGCGCTGGCCCATGGCCGCGAGGCGGCGGGGCCAAGGCTGCGCGCCATGTCGTTTCACGAACGCGCCGGCATGCTCAAGGCCCTGGGCCTGGCGCTGATGGCGCAGAAAGAGGAATTCTACGCCGAAAGCCTGCATACCGGCGCCACCCGCACGGACGGCTGGGTGGACATCGAGGGCGGCATCGGCACCATGCTGACCTTTGCCTCCAAGGCGCGGCGCGAATTGCCCAATGCCCGCGTGCTGACCGATGGCGATGTCGAGCCGCTGTCCAAGGACGGCAGTTTCAGCGCCCAGCATATCCTGACGCCGCTGCATGGCGTGGCGGTGCATATCAACGCCTTCAACTTCCCGATCTGGGGCATGCTGGAAAAGATCGCGCCGACGCTGCTGGCCGGGATGCCCTGCCTGGTCAAGCCCGCCAGCCAGACCGCCTATCTGACCGAGCTGATGGTGCGCCGCATCGTCGAGACCGGCATCCTGCCCGAAGGCGCGCTGCAACTGATCTGCGGCTCGGTCGGCGATCTGCTGGACCACGTGACCGAACAGGATGCCGTGACCTTCACCGGCTCGGCCTGGACCGGGCGCAAGCTCAAGACCCATCCGGCGGTGATCGCCAATTCCGTGCGCTTCACCATGGAGGCGGACAGCCTGAACGCCGCCATCCTCGGCCCCGACGCGGTGGCGGGCACGCCCGAGTTCGACCTGTTCGTGCGCGAGGTCGCGCGCGAGATGACGGTCAAGGCCGGGCAGAAATGCACCGCCATCCGCCGCGTCATCGCGCCCCGCGCCCAGGTCGACGCCCTGATCGCCGCGCTGGACGAGCGGCTGGGCAAGACCGCCGTCGGCCTGCCGGGCGACGAGGGGGTGCGCATGGGGCCGCTGGCCAGCCTGGACCAGCGCGAAGAGGTGCGCGAGCGCATCCGCGACCTGCAGGCGGCGGCCGAGATCGTCGCCGGCGATCCCGATGCGGTGCGTGTGACCTCGGGCGACGCGGCCAGGGGCGCCTTCCTGAACCCGGTGCTGATGTATGCCGCCAGGCCCTTCGCGGCCGGGGCGGTGCATGAGGTCGAGGCTTTCGGCCCCGTCTCGACGGTCATGCCCTATGACGACCTGGACGAGGCGGTGGCCCTGGCGCGGATGGGCCGCGGCTCGCTGGTCACATCGGTCTTTACCGACGATCCGAAGGTCGCCGAGGAGCTGGTGCTGGGCGCCGCGCCCTGGCACGGCCGGGTGCTGATCGGCAACCGCGCCTCGGCCAAGTCCTCGACCGGGCATGGCTCGCCCCTGGCGCCGCTGGTCCATGGCGGCCCCGGCCGCGCCGGCGGCGGCGAAGAGATGGGCGGCATCCGCGGCGTCAAGCATTACATGCAGCGCACCGCCGTGCAGGGCGCGCCGCGGCTGCTGTCGGCCGTCACCGGGCGCTGGATCCCCGGTGCCGACGTGCGGCAGGGCGAGCATCCCTTCCGCAAGTCGCTGGCCGAACTGCGCATCGGCGACCAGCTCGTCACGGCGACCCGCACCGTCACCCGCGAGGATGTCGAGCATTTCGCCCATTTCACCGGCGACACCTTCTATGCCCATATGGACGAGGCGGCGGCCAAGGCGAACCCGTTCTTCGACGACCGCGTGGCGCATGGCTACCTGATCGCCAGCTTTGCCGCGGGCCTCTTCGTCGAGCCGAACCCCGGCCCGGTCCTGGCCAATTACGGCGTGGACAACCTGCGCTTCCTGACCCCGGTCTATTTCGGCGACACGCTGCAAGTGCGGCTGACCTGCAAGGAGATCAACCCGCGCGAGAACGCCGGCCATGGCGAGGTGCGCTGGGATTGCCAGGTGACGAACCAGAAGGGCGAGGTCGTGGCGCAATACGACGTGCTGACCATGGTGGCCAAGGAATGGCCGCTGGCCCAGGCGGCGGCGCAATAGGGCCGTCGCCGGGCTTGCGTCGCCGGATGCGCGAACGGACCGGCGGGACGGTGGGCGCCTGCGCCCCGCCGGTCGTCGGGCGGGACCGCCCCGCCCGATGCCTCAGCCCTGCGCGGGCAGCAGGCTGCGCGCGATCGAGGCGTCCAGCGCCTCGAAGGCGTTGAGCCCGATCGCCTCGTAAAGCTCGGCCCTGGTCTGCATCTCGGGCAGCATGGCCGT
>NZ_VCBQ01000166.1:0-7313 GCF_006386455.1 Paracoccus sp. FO-3
CGGCCTGCCGCTGCCCGAGGATGCCGACCCGTCGCATCCGAAGGTGCAGGAGCTGCGCGATCTGTGCCTGTGGTCCGAAGGCCAGGTCTGGACCAGCCCGGAACGCCATGGGGCGATGACCGGGGTGATGAAGGCGCAGATCGACTGGATCCCGCTGTCGATGGGCGCGATCCGGCCAACGCAGGGCCGCACGCTGGCGGTGATGCAGGTCTCGGGCGGCTCGCAAAGCTTCAACGCGGTGAACCAGATGCGGGTGCTGGGCCGCTGGATGCGGATGCTGACGATCCCGAACCAGTCCTCGGTCGCCAGGGCGTATCAGGAGTTCGACGAGGCCGGGCGGATGCGGCCGTCGAGCTATTACGACCGCATCGTCGACGTGATGGAGGAACTGGTGAAGTTCACCCTGCTGACCCGCGACCTGTCGGCCTTCCTGACCGACCGCTACAGCGAGCGCAAGGAGACGGCCGCAAAGCTTGAGGAACGGCTGAACCTCAAGGCCGCGACATGAGGCTGGAGAAGCGCGATATCGGGGAGCGATCGCGAGATGCACCCGGATCGCGCCGTAAAGGGCGACCGAACCGGGTCTGAACCGGGCAACCGTCTTGACATTCCATCGTCGCCGTCGGAATTTTCCGGCATGGGGTCTTGCGACGCCCCACGAGGCGCCAGCCGAAGTTCGCGTTCCATTCCGACAACTCACTCAATGGAGGGAACGCAGATGCCTGCGCCTGACGCCATAACCTGCGACAAGCTCGCCAAGCTGATCGGCACCGCACGATGCCCCGTCGTCGTCGACGTGCGCCGGGCGGATGCGAGAGACGCCGAACCCCGTCTCATCCCCTCCGCCCGATGGCTGGCTGAGGATGAAATCACCCCTGCGGCGCTTTCGGAACTGGCCCGCAGCCTGGATCGTCCGGTGGTGGTCCTATGCGCCGAGGGACACGGGCGCAGTCAGGGCGTCGCCGCCTGGCTGCGCCATGAAGGGGTCGCAGCCGAGTATCTGGAGGGAGGCATGGCGGCATGGCTCGCCGCCGGCCTGCCACTCGTCACGACCACAAGGATCACCGGCCATGATCCGCAGGGCCGCAGCCTGTGGGTCACACGGGCGCGGCCCAAGATCGATCGCATCGCCTGCCCCTGGCTGATCCGGCGCTTCATCGATCCACGGGCGGTGTTTCTGTTCGTCGCCCCGGCCGAGGTGCCCGCAGTGGCCGAGCGGTTCGGCGCCATGCCCTTCGATGTCGAAGGCGTGTTCTGGAGCCATCGCGGCGAGGACTGCACCTTCGACGCGCTGCTGAAGGAAACCCGGTTGAGCATCCCGGCGCTCGACCGGCTGGCTTTGATCGTGCGCGGCGCGGATACCGCCCGCCTGGACCTCGCCCCCGAAGCGGCAGGTTTGCTTGCGGCGTCCCTGGGCCTGTCGCGGATGTATTCCGACGATCTGGAACAACTCGATGCCGGATTGCAGCTCTATGACGCTTTCTACCGTTGGGCGCGCGATGCCACGGACGAGATCCACAACTGGCCCGCCAACGCCAGGGGTACGGGCCGGGGCGCGACATGAAGCGGCGTGATGGATTTCCCACGCTGGGCCAGGCCACCGGGGTCTGGGCCAGGATCGCCGCGCTGAGTTTCGGCGGGCCGGCCGGCCAGATCGCGGTGATGCACCGGATACTGGTCGATGAGCGGAAATGGCTCGGGGATGCGCGATTCCTCCATGCCCTGAACTTCTGCATGCTGTTGCCCGGTCCCGAGGCGCAGCAGATGGCGACCTATATCGGCTGGCTGATGCACGGCGTGCGCGGCGCGCTGATCGCGGGGATGCTGTTCATCCTGCCGGGTTTCATCGCCATGATGGTGCTGAGCTGGGTCTACGCGCTCTATGGCGATGTGCCGGTTGTGACCGCGCTGTTCTTCGGGCTGAAGGCCGCGGTGCTGGCGATCGTGCTGCAAGCGGTGTTCCGCATCGGCGAACGCGCGCTGAAGAACAATGTCATGCTCGGCCTGGCCGCCGCGTCCTTCCTGGCCATCTTCCTGTTCGATGCACCCTTCCCGGTGATCGTGGCGCTGGCGGCGGCCATCGGCTGGATCGGGGCAAAGGCCGGGATTGCGGCCTTCCGGGGCGGCGGCGGACATGGCTCGACAGGTGGCGCATATGTCAGCGACGCCGACACAATCCTTGGCGAAGAACTTGACCTTCCGCCCTCGGCGCGCAGAAACGCCTTTCGCGCGGGATGGGTGGCGGTCGCGCTCTGGCTGTTGCCGGTGGCGCTGCTGGTCGCCCTGGTACCGGGCAGCGTCTTCACCGACATCGCGCTCTATTTCTCGAAACTCGCGGTGCTGACCTTCGGCGGGGCCTATGCCGTGCTGGCCTGGGTCGCGCAGGAGGCGGTCGGCAGCTATGGCTGGCTGCAGCCGGGTGAGATGCTCGACGGTCTCGGCATGGCCGAAACCATGCCGGGGCCGCTGATCAAGGTGCTGCAATTCGTTGGTTTCATGGGGGCAATGCGCGAGGCCGGATGGGCCATGCCGCTGCTGGCGGCAACGCTCGGGGGCATCCTGACGACATGGGTGACCTTCGCGCCCTGCTTCGCGTGGATTCTGCTCGGGGCACCGTTCATGGAAGGGCTGCGGGAAAACCGGGCGCTCGCGGCGGCGCTGGCTTCGGTCACCGCGGCGGTCGTGGGGGTGATCCTCAATCTCGCGATATGGTTCGCGATCCATGTGGCCTGGCGCGAAGTCGAGCCTTTCAATTGGGGGCCGGTCTCGACCAGCATTCCGGTGCTGGAAACACTGGATGGGTGGGCGATGGCCCTTTCGGCGCTGGCGATCCTCGCGGTGTTCCGTCTGAAGCTCGGCATCGGCCTCGTGCTTGGTGGTGCGGCACTGGCGGGCCTCGGCCTGCACCTGGCCGGGGCGATCTGACGGCGGATGGCGAGGCCGCTGCCCGAACCCCGAAGAAACCCGGCTATCCGCGATGCCAGGGCGGATGCGGGTCGCCCACGATCAGTTGATGGTGGTGCCTGCCCTGGCCCGCATCACATGGGGATGGTCGGGCGGCATGGTAACGGGCAACGTGACGCTCACCTTGCAGCTCGGTGGCGAGTACAGCCGGTTGACCACACCTGGGAATAGTGAACGGAACATCCGGGGCCGATCACTTGCGCCGGATCAGTTCCAACGGCAGCAATGGACTCTCGAGCAACATGCTGCGGGACAGCAAGTGGCAGGTTTGGCTGAGCCGGGCGATCTGCCCCCGGACAGGCAAGGTGCGGCCCATAGCGGTCGGTCAAGTGCTGTCCTTGCTGCGCGGCGGCATTCCCGGAAGCGGACACTCAACAGGTTCCGCAGCAAGTTCCCGGTCATCATGGTAGTGAACCGCTCCGGGTTTGCCGGAGGCTCCAACTCCTGAGTAGGATGGAGCATCATGAGCAAGACGACGAACAAGTTTTCCCCCGAAGTGCGCGAGCGTGCGGTGCGGCTGGTTCTCGACAATGAGGGTCAGCATGGATCGCGCTGGCAGGCAGTCATGTCGATTTCCGCGAAGATCGGCTGTGCGCCCCAGACCCTGAACGAGTGGGTGAAGAAGGCCGAGGTCGACAGCGGCAAGCGCGCGGGCATCCCGACCGACATGGCAGAGAAGATGAAGGCGCTGGAACGGGAGAACCGGGAGTTGCGCCAGGCCAACGAGATCCTGCGCAAGGCGAGCGCATATTTTGCGATGGCGGAGCTCGACCGCCGGTCGAAGTGATGGTCGGGTTCATTGACGATCATCGTGGTGAACATGGGGTCGAGCCGATCTGCAAGGTTCTGCCGATCGCCCCGTCCACCTACTACGATCACCTGGCGAAGCGGGCCGATCCGGCCCGGCTATCGGATCGTGCCCGGCGGGACGCTGCGCTGCGGCCCGAGATCGAGCGCGTGTTCGAGGCGAACTGGCGTGTCTACGGAGTGCGCAAGGTCTGGCGTCAGCTGGATCGGGAAGGCTTCGCGGTTGCCCGTTGCACCGTGGCCCGGCTGATGAAGGGCATGGGTATTCAAGGCATCATCCGGGGCAAGCCGCACAAGACGACCATCCCCGACAAGAAGGCCCCGTGCCCGCAGGACAAGGTGAACCGCCAGTTCCGCGTGCCCGCGCCGAACATGCTCTGGGTCAGCGATTTCACCTACGTCGCCACTTGGCGAGGGTTCGTCTATGTCGCCTTCGTCATCGACGCCTACGCCCGCCGGATCGTCGGCTGGCGGGCGAGCCAAACCGCACACGCAGGCTTCGTGCTCGATGCTCTCGAACAGGCCGTCCACGATCGCCGCCCAGTCAAGGGCGCGGGGCTCGTCCACCATTCCGACCGGGGGTCGCAATACCTGTCCATAAAATACACCGAGAGGCTGGGCGAGGCGGGGATCGAGCCCTCCGTGGGCAGCGTTGGCGACAGCTATGACAACGCTCTGGCGGAGACCATAAACGGTCTATTCAAGGCCGAGGTCATTCATCGGTGCGGGCCGTGGCGCAACTTCGAGGCCGTCGAATATGCCACCCTCGAATGGGTCGATTGGTTCAACAACCGCCGCCTCCTCGAGCCGATCGGGAACATCCCGCCGGCAGAAGCAGAGGCAAACTTCTACGCGGCTCTGGAAATTGAAGACATGGCCGCGTAACTAACCGAAATCAGCCTCCGGCAAACCCGGTGCGGTTCATAGTGATACGGAACTTTCTGCTGATCGCCGCGGTAGAGGCTAGTGTCTGCTTTGGACTGATACTGTTGAGAAACCCTGTTGCCGGGCGCCCTTCAGGCTGGTTCACTTCTGATAAGCATGGGGTTAAGGTTTTTGTACGCGAAGGGCGTGAGGCGGAGCAAAGCCCACGAAGCTGATCTGGTTTGTCGGCGCAGCGAAATGCCGGTTCGGCTTTTTCCATCGAAATCATTTTCGTCGCGGGTATGATCGGCGCATCAAAAGAGACTCGGAGACATCTACCTTGATCGCGGATATGAGGGCTAAGTGTATGCGCGTCCGGCGCTATGGGGTTGTCGCGCAATGACTTCGCTGCGTCCCAATCTGGTCAAACGCATAGATCGCCTGCCCAAGCCATCGAATGTCGCGGCGGCCATGCAGCCCCTTTTCGAGGCGATCAGCAACTCGATCCACTCAGTGCAGGCCAAGTTCGGCCATAACGTAACGTCCAAGGGGCGCATCGTCGTCACGGTCAGCACTGATCGCAAGAAGGAGAACGTTTGGGCTACGGTCGAGGACAACGGCGTCGGCCTCGATGAGCGGAATTGGGAGTCGTTTACCACTACCGACAGCGACAACAAGATTCTGATCGGCGGCAAGGGTGTTGGACGGCTACTTTGGCTCGATTGCTTTCGGCAAACCCAGGTTATGAGCGTCTTCGATGACGAAGACGGCGTGCGCAAAGAGCGGCGCTTCGCGTTCGTGTTGGCCAACGAGGACCAGATCCAGAACCACGTCATCGAGGCCGCGGCCCCCGGCCGCGAAACTTCGTTCCACGTCAAGTTTACCGGGCTACGCGACAACGCTTACTTCAACAAGTTCCCCGGTCGCGACAGTTTCGTCTTCCAGCACCTGACCTCTCATTTTCTGCCGACCTTCATCAGCGGCCGGTGTCCCCAGGTCACGGTGCTGGTCGGCGACGAAACCCGTCACTTTCCCGCTGACATCGACAAAATCGTCCATCGCAAGCAGACGGCTCTGAGGCTTGAGACCGAAGCATACGGTACGCTCTTCCTTACCCTGATGGAATGCGACAAGGTCGCCAGCGCCGACCTGAAGGGCTCGCACTTCGTGCACTTCATCGCTCACGACCGCACGGTCCACTCCCAGAGCATCGATGGCAAGCTGGGGCTTAAGTATTTTGGCGAGAACAACGATCGTGTTTTCCATGCCATCCTGACCGGTGAATTTCTGGATCAAAACGTCAACCAGGAGCGGACAGCGTTCATGTTCGAAGACGCCGTGCTTGAGCGAATCATCAACGACGTCTGCACCGATCATATCGAGGCG
Organism: Paracoccus sp. FO-3; assembly: GCF_006386455.1. Classification (NCBI taxonomy): domain Bacteria; kingdom Pseudomonadati; phylum Pseudomonadota; class Alphaproteobacteria; order Rhodobacterales; family Paracoccaceae; genus Paracoccus; species Paracoccus sp. FO-3. The sequence continues at coordinate 6,022 of NZ_VCBQ01000166.1, forward strand.
TTCCTCGCCGAGCCGTTGTCCAAGCTAAGTGGTGAGCAGCGCATCAAGATCGAGGAGATCACCGAGACCTACCCTTCGGTGGCGTTCGGTAACACCGCCGAACTACAATCTAAGCTGCCTTCTGGCGAACTAAATGGCGACGCGATCTACGGCCATCTCTCGCGCGAGCGTTTCCGTCGCGATCAGCGCCAAGCCGAAAAGATCCGTACGGTCTTGACCCGACTCAAGGACGGCGCGGCCGACGTGTCATCGTTCTCGGGGGCGATCGCCGAAGCGGGCAAGGCGCTGGAGGATTCCGAACAGCGCAGTCTTGCTGAGTATGTCGTGCGTCGCAAGGTGGTGCTGGATTTCATCGAAATCCTTTTGGAGAAGGTTCGCGACGATACGCGCGACAGTGCCTACCAGCGCGAAGATGTCCTGCACTCCTTCATCTGCCCGTTGCGCGTCAACACCCTGGAGGATGGCAGCCGCAAGGTCGAGGCCGCCGCATCGCACGACCTCTGGATCGTCGATGAGCGACTGACGTTCGCGCAGTACTTCAGCTCCGACGAGGAGTTCTCGGTCTTGTCGGACGCGATTGAAAGTGACGAGCGGCCCGATGTCCTGATCTTCGATCATGTCCACGGCTTGCGCCAAGTCGAAGAGCCCTCGAAGGTCTTACTAGTCGAGTTTAAGCGGCCTGGGCGCTCGAGTTACGCCGACAATGAAAATCCCGCCTTACAGGTTGAGCGCTATGTGCGGCGGTTGCAGGCTGGTAATATGCGGGACGTCAAAGGGCGACCCATCAAACTCGACCAGAACACGATATTCTACTGCTTCATTGTCGCTGATATCGTCGGCAAGCTCGATGAGTGGACCTTCTCGTGGCAGCGAACGGCCGATGGACGAGGGCGCATTTATCTGCCCCGCGACGGTTTCCGCGGCTCCATCGAGTTGATTGGCTGGGACTCCCTGCTCAGCGACGCCCGTGGGCGAAACCAAGCCTTCTTCGACTGTGCTGGGATTTCTGGCAAGAGCTTCTTCAGCCCGGAGTAGATCGGCCATCGCCGGACGTATTGGCAGGTCAAGTCGACGGCTCTTTACGGCCGGATAGGCTGCGGCGCGCTGCTAAGCAGCACTCCCGGAAACGGCCGTTGGGATACAACGCGACAAACTTCCTGCCCCAATAGGCGGCCGCCGGCATTCACTGTCAGTTCGCAACCAGCGCGAAGGCCACGCGATGCCCAGCAGCTTTGGATTGCGCCGCACCGGTGTCATGGTTGAACGTAACCGGCCGATTGTTACCGCGGCGA
>NZ_VCBQ01000167.1:0-7241 GCF_006386455.1 Paracoccus sp. FO-3
GCCGGGTTTTACTCCGCCGTTGACACTTGACGCCGGAGTGGCTGGTGCCTGATCCGAAGTCAGTGAGAGAAGAGCCCGCGGCCCCGACCAGGGGCCGCGGCAATATTCGGCGCAACCGACAAGGGGAGGTTTGGAAGGGATACCCCTCCATGGGTGGGGGAGTTTGAGGGGGCGGGGGCTACGCCCTGCCCCTTCATGGGGAGAGCTTGAGAGGGGCGGCTTGCCCCCCTTTCATCAGACATGCCGGGCGGTCGATCCGGTCGGCATGTCTTCATAGACGTGGAAGAGGTGGCGGGCGGCTTCGGCCGCCCGTCACCTCGTTATCGGTATCGGAAATTGCTGATCGGGCGCTCATAGATTTCAGGATCGAGATGCCCTGCGCCTTCGGGGCCGATGCTGGCATCGCAGAGATAGGTGGTGAAGCGAATTCCAGTCCGCGCGGCTATCCTCCGGAGGATGGGGCCAAGACCGCACAGATGCTCGTCGCCGACGGTCATCCATTCTGGGATCGTGCCGTGGCACCACGTCGCCGCAACGGGATGGCGGTATCCGCTAAAGTCCGGGTCACGATCCACTGCATCCAGCAGATGCCAAGGATAGAAGCCCCGCCCGCCTGATTCGAGATCACCCATGCAGTCGCCGAGGGTTTGTTCGAGAACCTCGCGCGCGGCCGGATCGGTCTCGGTCCGTAGCCGCCGCTGGACCCTCGCGCCCTCTCGGGAGGTCTTGAGATGGCCATTGAGGGCAACAAGCAGCTTTTCATGGAGGGACTGCGCAAAGCGGGTGTCGCACCTGACGAGGTTCTGGCGAACCGCAGCCCTCAAGGCGCTAAACTGCCGGGAAAGATCGAGGAAATCGAGATCAGACATTTGTTTCTCCTTTCGTTCTGACGGAAGGAGCCTGCACTGTAGCCGCGAGGGGTCAGGGATCGCGAAGCGACCGCCAGCGGCGGTGAGCGGGGGAGCCGATTTTCTGGCGACGCCCTTTGGGCGGCGGTCGAAAATTGGGGGGACCGTGAAGTCCTTGACGCCGGAGTGGCTGGTGCATGATCCGAAGTCAGAGAGAGAGGAGCACCGCGGCCCCGACCAGGGGCTGCGACATTATTCGGCACAACGGCAAAAGGGGAGGTTTGGAGGGGAAGCCCCTCCATGGGTGGGGGAGTTTGAGGGGGCGGGGCTTTGCCCTGGCCCTTCATGGGGAGAGTTTGAGAGGGGCGGCTTGCCCCCCTTTCATACGGGGAGCATCGGACCCAAAAGTGGTTTCCGGTTTTGGGAACGATCCGATGCTCCGGCGAAGGTGTCGGACTGCAACGCGCAAAAGCGCGTGGCGGCTCCGGCCTGAAATCTTGCACTGAAACGGCCGGGCGATCCCTCGCGAACAGGGAAAACCCGGCGGCTTGCGCCGCCGGGCTCCAGGCTTCCCGCTCAGAACGGGATGTCATCGTCGTCGATGAACTTGCCGTCGTCGTTCTCGGTCTGCTTGGCCCGGCTCAGGAAATCGACCGTCTCGGCGATGATCTCGCAGCCGTAGCGGTCAACCCCTGCCGCGTCCGTCCACTTCGTGTAGTGGATGCGACCGCGGACCAGCACCTTCATGCCCTTGTCGCAATGCTGCTGGACCGTCTTGCCGAGGCCGTTGAAGCAGGTGATGCGGTGCCATTCGGTGTCCTGGACCCGATAGCCGTTCTCGTCGCGGATGACGCGGCCTTCCGAGTAGCGGGGGCGCGAGGTGGCCAGGGTGAAGTGGGTGATCCCGGTGCCGCCCTGGGTGGTGCGGGTTTCGGGGGCCTGACCGATGTTGCCGGCGAGGATGACGATGTTCTGCATTGTAAGTCTCCGTTGCTCCTCGGAGGGACCATCCCTCCGACGAGACCCGGCCAAGGCCGTCGGGAGCCGCCTGCACTGACGCCTCGGCGGCAGCTTGACCGCAAAGTCGAGGTGGTGCGGGCAGCCGCGCCCTGCGCGGCAACACGGTCCGATGACTTTGTGGTTGCGGTCGGAAACCGAACGGACTTAGGGGATCAGTCAGTCGGAGGGATTGGTGCGTTCGAGGGCAGATCGGAGACGCACAGCACGTTCATCGTCATTGGCGGTAACAGCGAACAGAAAGGCCCTTGAACCCGGACTATCCGGTGCCGCAACCGTTCACCCACCCTTCTTACCGGCCACCCTTGCGCTCGCCGCCGGAAGGCCATGTCGTCCGCGTCGAGAAGGAAACAGCTATCGGGTCGGGAACACGGAATGGCACCGCGTTGCCCCGCTTCGACGGAGGAGGGTCCGGTCCAACGTCATAGCGCAAGGCGAAAATGAAGGTGCTGGTTCGCGGCTCCAATCACGGAACGGAGCGGACGGACGCGGCGGGTTTCGACCGCGTGGCGGCTGCGGGAAGCATGCCGATGACAGATTTCCAAGCCGGGCGAAACGGACCGAGAGCGATTGGGGCAAGGCAGCGATGACATGACCGCCTGACACTTATGCGGATAGCCGGAGGCCGGCCGCGCGAGCCGCCGGGTTTTGCCTTGGAAGTAGAGGATCGTCCCGCCGTTTCAGCGCGAGAACACGGACTCCCCGAGGGCATTCAGATTGATGATGGCCGAGACGCCGATGACAAGGCCACCGATGCCGCCGAGCAGGTTGAGGGCGAGGTTCGAGTCGATGGCGTTCTTGGTGATGCCATAGACCAGCGCATAGCCTGCGATGACGGCGGGCACTGCGAAGAGAGCCAGCGCAATGAAACGCAGAACGGGATTCCGGGCGAAGCCGAGAACCAGGATCACCAGTGCGACCGACAGCAGGGCGGCTCCTGCGGCGCTAAGGCCGGACAGCAGGACGCCGGCTCCCGCACCCCAGGCAAGCTGAGCGGCGGTAATCGCGGTCATGACCGGCAGGGCGTAGATCGCGAGATTCCAAGCGATCACGCAGGCGGTGAGGGTTAAAGAGATGGCGAGCAGGATCAGCGTCATGGAAACCTCCAGCGGAACGGTTGAGTTGCGCGACAGGCTGCCGGAATGTGCGCTCCGCCTGCGACTATGCTGCTTCGCCGGTTCTTCAAGGACGCTCCATCAAAGGCGGATACGGGCCAACTGTCAAGGTTTGGCGGCCTTTCAGCCGCCAAACGGCGGCGCTTACGCGCCACCGTCGAACTTCATGACCGGGATGCCGAGCTTGCGGGCCTTGTCCGCAAAGTTCTCCTGAATCCCGGTGCCGGGGAAGACGAGAACGCCGACCGGCAGCACGTCCAGCATGGCATCGTTGCGCTTGAAGGGCGCGGCCTTGCCGTGCTTCGTCCAGTCGGGCCGGAAAGCGACCTGGGGCACCTTGCGGTGATCCGCCCAGCGGGAGGCGATCAATTCCGCGCCCTTCGGCGAGCCGCCGTGCAGCAACACCATGTCCGTGTGCTTGGCATGGACCTGATCGAGTTTCGCCCAGATCAGCCGGTGATCGTTGAAGTCGGCACCGCCGGTCAGGGCGACCTTAGGGCCGGCGGGCAGCATCACCTCGGTTTCGGCCCGACGCTTCGCGGCAAGGAAGTCGCGGCTGTCGATCATCGCGGCGGTCAGGTTGCGATGATTGACCATCGAGCCGGTGCGGGGCCGCCAGGCACTGCCGGTGTGGTGCTCGAAAGCCTCGGCGGCGATGTCGCGGAAGACTTCCATGCTGGCGCGCCGTTCGATCAGGGTTTGCCCCTCGGCCGTGAGGCGTTCGAGTTCGACCGATTTCACCTCGCTGCCATCCTGTTCACGCTGAAGCCGGCGCTGCGCCTGCTCGTTCATGTCCAGATCGCGTTCCACCCGGCTGGCGGCGCGGTGGAAGAGATTGACGGCTCCCCAGAGCAGCTCTTCGAGATCGGGTTCGAGGCGGGTATCGCCGAGCGTCGCGACGAGGGCGTCGAAGATATCCGTGACGGCGCTGGCGACGGTATTGCCCTCGGGCAACGGCCTGGGATCGGGTTCGTCTTGATACGGGCGCCAGCCGTAGAGCTGGAGTTCGGTGAGGGCGTGATCGGTCTGGGAGGAGGTGTGGACCGGCTCGTCGCCTGCGTATTCGGTTTCGGGTGTCATCGGGTGCATCCTTCGTCTGGAGACCGCGCCCATCGCGGCCTTCGCAGGCGTCGAAGCGCACGGGCGGGACGGGTTGGCAGCACTCGCCCGCTCCGCGAGGGCCTTGATGGCCGGGTGCGGGCTATTTTGACTTTCGCGATGCAAAGGCGGGGCCAGAGACGGGGTCCCCACGCGACCTGTCGCGTGGGGTGGCTCCCCGCCGGCGGAAAATAGCCCGCTCCCGGCCATTGCCTGCCCGGCCCGTTTGTGCGCCGATCGCCCTCTCGAAGGCCGTGGGCGCGGGACTCTCCGACGCAGGATGCATCTGCCGATGACAGGTGAGCGAAACCGGCAGGCGACGAGCCGGGCCGCGCCTCCGGGACCGATCAGACCCTCACCCCTCCATGAACCGGCGGGCGTCTTGAGGATGAAGCTGATCCTTCAGGGCCGCCCCGAGGGCATCGGCGCCGTGGCGTCGCAGATCATCGTTGAAATCGCCCTCGCGCGGCGTGAGCGATATCGCCTCGATCCCGAGATCGGCTGCTCTGGCGAGCAGGCTGTCTCTGGCACCGTCCCCGGCCGGGTCGCGATCACGCAGGACATAGAGCCGGCGCAGGGACGGCGGGAACAGGATGGCAGCGAGGTGAGCGGCCGAGAGCGCCGCCAGCATCGGCATGCGGGGCAGAACCTGACGGGGCGACAGCACGGTCTCGATGCCTTCGCCGACGGCGAGCACTTCATCGGCGGTGCCGAAGCGGACACCGTGCCCGAGAAGGTCGCCCATCGCCCGCCGCGGTGTCTCGACAGCCGCCTTGCCCGAACCGTCAGGCGCGAGCCAGGTGCGATGCGCGCCGGTCTGAAGGCCGGCCAGATCGGTGACGGCTGCAACGACCGCCGGCCTGATCTCGGTGGGCGAACGCCCGTCAGGTCTATAGTAGCACCTGGGATGGAAGCGCAGCGCGGCGGTGCCGGAGAGGGAGGTGATCGCCCGTCCGTTGAGGTAGATCTCCGCGAGCGTGCCGCGGATCGGCTGCGCCATGGCGAAGAGACGGCGCGACGCTTCAGGCGAACCGGATGCCATGCTGGAGGTGCTGCCGGGCGGCGTCCTCGTCTTTTCCGGCTCGGGACGCGGGAGAGCGAGGAAACGGCGCGCTTCCTCGGCCACATCCCTGAAGTCGACAAGGCCAAGCGTCTCCCGGATGACGTCCAGCAGATCGCCATGCTCCCCGGTGGCCATGTCGGCCCACTTCCCCGCCGCACCCTTGCCGGATTCCGGGCCGGTCAGGCGCACGAACATCGACCGGCCGGGATTGTTCTGCACGTCGCCCACGAGCCAGTATCTTCCGGCACGGTGGCCGGACGACAGGTAGTGGCGGCAAACCGCCTCGGCCTCGCGGCCAAGGCGGATCGCCAGTTCGGATACGTCGTGCCGGGGCATCAGGCCGCCTCCCGGTCGCCGATGCGCTCGACCGGCCAGCGGTCGAGAACCTTGGCGAGCACGGCAGGGCCGGCGGCATCGACAGGCACGAACATGCGCAGCTTCCAGGAGATGATCTCGTGGAAAAGCCCGTATGCCGTGAGCCGCTGGCGCATCGTGTCGGTGAAGCCCGAGAGTTCGATGCGGTTCGCGCCCATGACGCGGACCCGGCGAAGCTGGAGGCCCTCGGCAAGATCGAGGATCGTCCGGCCTTCCATCAGCGCGGCGAAGGCTTCCTCCGGCGTAACCGATGCGGTTCCGGTCGCGGTCGCATTCGCGGCCCAGGCCGGGGACACCCTGCGCCCGATGATCCGCTCGCCCGCATCGGTCTGGAGCCGATAGACGCGGGTGGAGTCGTTGGGCAGTCGCTTCCAGATCGGCAGCAGCAGGCCCGTCACCATATGCAGCGTGCTGTCGGCGAACTCGGGCACCTCGGCAACCTCGGCCTCCCAGGCCGATGCGAAAATATCCCGGTCCGCCTCGATCCAATGGGTCTCGCCCATCATCCTGACGGGGACATTGTGCGCTTCCATCGGCCGGATCAGGCGGACCCGGCGCTCGATCTCGCCATCGTCCAGCATGACGCTGGTGGTGGGGATCTGCACCGCCGCCCGGCCGGAGCGCTCGTTGACCAGCAGCTTCGCGCGCGGGTCGTCGAGTTCGGCGAGGGCGCTATCCAGCGTCACCGGCCGGTTCCGCTTGCGTTCGGTGATCGTCAGCAGGCTGGTTTCCGCCCCGGTGCGGGGATGGGTGTAGATCACCTGCCGGTCGGTGACGGCGAAGCTCTCGGCGCGCAGGGTCTCCAGCCCGGCGTCATAGGTGCCGGACGCAATAGCGCCCTCGATCCGCGCGGTGAGAAGCTGCTCGAAGGCGGTGAACAGGACGCCCTGAAGCTCGATGGTCAGCGCCAGCAGCCGGTTCAGGAAGGTGGTGATGCCGGGCAGATCGTCCTTGATGCCGTTGCTGTCCATCAGCTTCAGCCCGGTCGCAGCCTCGAACCGCTCAAGGCTGCAACCCTCGACCTTGCCGCGCACCAGCAGCAGATAGAGCTGGCGCAGCGCGTCGCGGGCATAGTGGCTCTCCAGATTGTCCTCGGGCCGGAACAGGCCCTGGCCGCCGGTCTGTCGCTGGCCGCGCGTGATCGCGCCCAGCGTGTCGAGACGGCGGGCAATCGTGCTGAGGAACCGTTTCTCCGCCTTCACATTGGTCGAGATCGGCCGAAACAGCGGCGGCTGCTTCTGGTTCGTCCGGTGGGTCCGACCGAGGCCCTGAATGGCGGCGTCCGCTTTCCAACCCGCTTCGAGCAGGTAATGGACCCGCAGTCGGGTGTTCCTGGCCGAAAGCTCGGCGTGATAGGAGCGACCTGTGCCACCGGCGTCCGAAAACACCAGCACCCGCTTGGCGTCGTCCATGAATGCCTGGGTCTCGGCCAGATTGGCCGAACCGGCGCGGTTCTCGACGACGAGCCGGTCGACGATGACGCCATTGCCAGGTTTGCGGACGATCCGGCGCGAGCGGCCCGTGACCTCGGCCACCATGTCAGTGCCGAAATGCTGGATGATCTGGTCCAGCGCGCCGGGAACCGGCGGCAGGCTGGCAAGGTTGGCGATCATCTCGTCGCGCCGGGCGACTGCCTCGCGGCTCTCGACCGGCTGGCCGTCGCGATAGACCGGGCGCGAGGACAGGGTGCCCTCCGAATCCGTGAACGGCTCGTAGAGCTGGACC
>NZ_VCBQ01000168.1:0-7154 GCF_006386455.1 Paracoccus sp. FO-3
CACTCAGGAATAATTTGCAACAGAGCCCCGGTGCGCTCGGGTCAGGTCATCTTCGCGGAACGGGGAGATCTTACGGTGATCGGATCGGTCTCCTCCGGGGCCGAACTGATCGCCTCGGGCAACATTCATGTCTATGGCACCCTGCGCGGCCGGGCGATTGCCGGGGCGCACGGAGACGAATCCGCACGCATCTTCTGCCTGCGGCAGGAAGCGGAACTGCTGGCCATCGCGGGGGTCTACCGCACCAGCGAAAGCATCGGCGACACGCTGCGGGGCCAGAGCCTGCAGGTGTTTCTGAAGGACAACGGATTGCATTTGGAGGCGCTCGCATGACGACGCAAATGAAGGAAAAGCCGCCTCTGGGGAAGATCATCGTGATCACCTCGGGCAAGGGCGGGGTGGGCAAGACCACCTCGGCGGCAGCCATTTCCGCGGGCCTTGCGAAACTCGGCCACAAGACTGTCGTGATCGACTTCGACGTTGGTCTGCGCAACCTCGACATGATCATGGGATGCGAACGCCGGGTGGTGTTCGACTTCATCAACGTGATTCAGGGCGATGCGCGGCTGAAACAGGCGCTGATCAAGGACAAGCGGCTCGACACCCTCTACATTCTGCCGACCTCGCAGACGCGGGACAAGGACGCGCTGACCAAGGAGGGTGTCGAGGCCGTCCTGAACGAGCTGAAGGAAGAGTTCGACTACGTCATCTGCGACAGCCCCGCCGGGATCGAGCGTGGCGCGCAGATGGCGATGTATTTCGCCGATGAGGCGGTGGTGGTGACCAACCCCGAGGTCTCCTCGGTGCGCGACAGCGACCGGGTTCTGGGCCTGCTCGCCAGCAAGACGAAGCGCGCCGAGAGCAAGTCGGACGAGCCGGTGAAAGCGCGCGTGCTGCTCACCCGCCACGATCAGGCCCGGATCGACAAGGGCGAGATGATGACGGTGGAGGACGTGCTCGAGATCCTCGCCGTGCCGCTCATCGGGATCATCCCGGAAAGCCAGGCGGTGCTGCGGGCATCGAACGTCGGCACGCCGGTGATTCTGGACGAGCCGTCGAACGCAGGCATGGCCTATGAGGACACGGTGGCGCGGCTCACCGGCGAGGACATCCCGATGCGGATCGGCGAGGAACGCCGTCCGGGCCTGTTCCAGCGGTTGTTTGGGCGGTCGTCATGAGCCTGTTCGGTTTCTCCCTCAAGCCCCGTCGCGCGAAGACCGCCCAGACCGCCAAGGACCGCCTGCAGCTTCTCCTGGCGCATGAACGCGCCGGCGGCTCTGGCGCGGCGGACTTCCTGCCGCAGCTTCAGAACGACATCCTCGCGGTGATCCGGAAATACGTCACCGTTGAGGACGAGGATGTGGAGATCCGGGTGCAGCGCGATGACGCGGTGTCGAGCCTGGAGATCAATATCGAGATGCCTGCGGCCGCGTCGAAACAACCCCGGTCCTGACCGAGGGAGCGTGACCCCGTCTGCCCTTTTGTTCCTGCCGGCCTGGTAGCGGGGGCAGCGGGTGGAAAATGCGGCGCGCGGCGACCGGTCCATGCGATCGTCCGCAGTGGGCCGGATGTTCAACAGGCTGAGGCCCGGGCTGCTCTTCGCCCACCTCAAACGGATCCTTGGCCTCAACAGGCTCCGATTACGCGGCCCATCCGGCGCAAACGACGAATTCCTCCTCGCCGCAACCGCCCAGAACCTCAGAAAACTGGCCAAGGTCCTTCCCGCACCGCAGCAACCGCGAAACGCCTGACAGGAAAGGCGCTCGCGCCATGTTCAGCCGTCGATATTCTGCGATAGCGAACGGGAGTTTTTCCACAGAATCGGGCGGGGAGCGGGCTTTCGCTGCGCTGGTCACAATCGGCAGCAATGCGCACCAAGCGGACCACGCACCGCTCTGTTCATTTCAAGAAAGCTGCCGTTCAGGCGGATCGCGGCGATCGGCGCCTCTGCGCCCTTCAAAACTCGGTAAGCGTCACTCGGATACCACCGCGTCGACTTCGATCTCAACAAGCCATTCGGGATTAACGAAACGGTCGATTGCCATGATCGTATCAACAGGACGCGCATCGAGACAGTAGAGTTTTCGCGCCTCGATAGCGGCTTTCCAGTTTTCAATGTCCGTCAGGATGACTCGTGTTCTCACGATGTCCTGCAAACCGGAACCGGCTTGCTCAAGTGCAGCCTTGATGATCTCAAAGCACTGCTTTGTTTGCTGGAAGACATCACCGACGCCCACGGTCTGGCCATCGGCGTCGACCGGCGCAGTGCCGCCGACCGCGATAAAGTTCCCCACTCGGACCGCGCGGCTGAACCCTACGATAGTCTCCATGGGGTTCCCGTTGGATATCAGTTGTCGCATTTGCCCCGTGAGCTCCCCTCAACCAGATCTTTCACAGGAAGATTACCACATCGCTGCAGCCGAGTATTCATCCATACGAACCGGTCAATGGCGGCTTTGTCCGCACACTGGTCAAGTAATGCTCCCGGGGGAGGCCGCTTCGCTGAACAAGGCATCTATGGGCGAAGGGTAAGTTGGGCTGGGACCGGTCATCCGCTACGCGCCGCACGGATGACCGCTACGGGCAGGGTGCTGGCGTTCATCCCATTGCCCGCAGACCCGCGGTGATCGCCGCTGCCAGTTTGCTCACCTCAGCGCGCGAGGGGGTCACGCCGATGACGATCATGCGCCAGTAGAGCGGCGCCGGGAGCAGGTCGAGCGCGAGCTGCAGGTCCAATGTCGAAGGCAGTTCACCACGCGATATGGCACGCGACAGGAGCGCCTGCCCCTGACTGCGCCGCTGCCCTGCCACGCGCGCATTCAACTTGCGCATCTCAGGGGACCGGACCGCCTCCGCATGGATATCCGGCAGGATGCGCCGCACCAGCGGATGCCGCAGCGCGGCGCGGAGCCGGAAGAGAAAGGCCTCCACGTCGGCCTCGAGCGATCCCTGATCCTCGATGACGGCCATTTGCAGGCCAAGCGCCTCGAGCGCCTCAGCGGCGAATTCCCCGCGCGAAGACCAGCGCCGATAGATCGCCGCCTTCCCCGCCCCCGCCCGGCTGGCCACCCGCTCGAGGCTGACGGCCGCGAACCCCTTCTCTGCCCATTCGAGGAACAGCGCGCGATAAAGCGCCTCGGTCAGATCGACCCGGGGCACCGCCGCGCCCGACGGGGCGCGTTTCTTTTTTGCGTCGGAACGCTTGCGTTCCATCCAGATTCCCCCGTATGGTCGATACGATACCGTTCCAACCATTATCGGAGCTTCTCATGACTGGCAAGTTTGACACTTTCGGCGACGTCCTGCGGGGGGCCCTCGGCCCCCGCCTGATGTCCACCGACGATTTCCTTGATCTCTTTGCCGAGGATGTGATCTTCGAATTTCCCTATGCCCCGCCGGGGATGCCAGGTCGCCTCGACGGGCGCGACAGCTTGGCCGCGCATCTGGAGCGGCTCGGGCCGCTGCTCGAATTCGACGGCTTCGAGCTCAGGTCCTCCTATCCCTCTGGCGACACAGTCATCTTCGAGTTCACCTGCGCCGGGCGTGGCGCGGAAACCGGCAAGGCCTACAATCAGAGCTACATTTCAGTGGTCACCCTCAGGGACGGGCGCATTGCCCGGTACCGGGACTACTGGAACCCGCTGATCCTGCGCGCGGCGCTCGGGGACGAGGGCGGGGTTGCGGCGCTGGCCGGTGAGGACGCGGCCCATGGCTGAGCGCATTCTTGTCACGGGCGGCACCGGCACCACCGGCAGCCGCGTCGCCCGGCGCCTCGAAGAGCGGGGCATTCCGGTGGCGATCGGAACCCGGCGCCCGAAAGCGGCAAGCGATGTGCCGTTCGACTGGGCCGACCCGGCCTCCGCCGCCGCATTCGACGGCTGCACTGCGGCCTATCTGGTGGCGCCCACCGACCGCACCGACCATCTGGCGGTGATGCAGCCGATCCTCGAGCGCGCGATGGCGCGCGGCACCAGGCGTTTCGTGCTGCTCAGTTCGTCGCAATTCGCGCCAGGCGGCCCGATGATGGGCGAGGTTCATGCCTGGCTCGCCGCGACCGTGCTCGAATGGGCCGTCCTGCGGCCGTCCTGGTTCATGGAGAATTTCTCGCACGGCCCGCATGCCCGGACCATCCGCGAAGAAGACGCGATCTTCAGCGCAACCGGCACCGGCCGCGTCGGGTTCATCAGCGCCGACGACATCGCCGCGGCGGCTGTCGCGGCGATGACGGTCGAAACCTCTCTCAACAGGGATGCCATCCTCACCGGCCCGGAAGCGCTGAGCTACGACGATGTCGCAGGGGTGATCTCGGGCCTGCTGTCGCGTCCGGTCCGCCATGTCAGCCTGGAGAGTGCGGATCTGGTGCGGCGCCACATGGCCCAGGGCCTGCCGCGCGACTATGCCGAGGCGCTGGCGCATCTCGACGAGGTCATTCGCGACGGGGGCGAGGACCGGACCACCCCGGAAATCCTGCAACTGACCGGGCGGGAGCCGATGTCCTTCCGGAAGTTTACCAAAAGAAACCTGCCCCGCTGGTGATCGGAACACTGCGGGCTGACATATTGCTGCTGCCTGTGGGCGAATGTCCGGAAGGTCCCGCATCAGCGACATTCGCCCCGGATTTTGCTGCACAATGCCACGACCGACCTGTGTGGATGGCTCCTGCATAGCAAGACTTTTCTGAGATTGATTTTGCACTGGTCAGAAGCAGGCGTGTGTCCGGCCTGCTTGCGCGGCGCACGCGGCCGCTGGCCCTGATGGTTTCCGCAAGCCAAGTCCCATGCGTGGAGCCTACGGACAAAGCTTCAGTTGTGCCCCGTTGCGCTCCATCGCGGTCAGCACGTCCGGCGGAGGGGTCATGTCGGTGCACAGCACCATGCTGTTCCGCCGCGGGCTCACCAACATCAGCGCCCGGCGCGCGAATTTCGAATGATCCGCCAAAATCAGTTGCCGGTCGGAATGATCCACCACCGCGGAATAGACCTGCGACGCGGTCAGCATGGCTTCGCTGACACCGGACGCGTCGATGCCGGAGGCCCCCAGCACCGCCACCGGCGCATGAAAGCGGGCGATGGCGCTGATCGTGTCGGCACCGGCGACGATGCCTTCGCGGTGGTCGTAGATCCCGGGTAGCAGCACGACCTGCAGGTGCGGGTTCACCGCCAGTTCCGGCGCGATGCTGTGGGACATGGTGATCACGGTCAGCGGTCGGTCGAAGCTGGTCAGCGCGCGGGCGAAATGCAGCACGGTCGCGCCGCCGCCGATCAGCACTGCGTCGGCATCGCCGATCTCCTCGATCGAGGCCTGGGCGATCTGCTGGCGCTCGCTGACATGCAGGGCTTGCCGTTCGGCCAGATGCGGTTCGAATCGCTGGCTGCGCATGGCGCCGCCATAGGTCCGATTTATCCGCCCCGCCTCGTCCAGTTCCGCCAGATCCCGGCGGATCGTCTCAGCCGAGACGTTCAGCTTGTCGGTCAGCTGGTTCACGCGCAGGGTCGGGTTCGAGCTCAGCAGCGTCAGGATAAGATCCTGCCGGGCTGACTTGCGCATGCGGGTCCCAGGCTGCGAGGTGGAAGAGTTGTCCGTCATGGGCTGTCCTGTGCGGGTTCCGCTGTGAGGTTACACAAAATGTGACCGGGTTCAGTCATGTTGACAGCTCATCGCATGGTATCGGGTCCGTGTCATCCCGAACAGGTCGAGATTCGTGGAATGTAGGCGAGAATATCGCGCAGGATCTGTGAATGGTCACCCTCGCTTGGTGGGAGATTTGCGCGATTTTGCCCGGGTGATCCGCACTAATGACCGTAGTTGGGCAAAATTTGTGCGAAACTTGGCCTGAATGGGTGGTTTCGGCGGTGATCCAGAACATGATTGACCGATTTGACTCAAAAATGTTGCTAAGATCCACAAAAATTCTTGCGAGGGGGGCTGAGCCGCGGCTAATGTTTCCTCAAGAATAACGCACGAAACAACCTGTGCATTTGGTCCTAGGGATCCGTCGCCGGATCGGGAGGTTGGGCCGAAAGACTTGAATTCGAAGGGGCTGCACGGCTCTGGATGGGGGCCCGAGGCATGGCGCCCGACCGCGCTGGCGCTGTGCGCCGCCCTGTGATCGTCGGCTGACCGTCCTTGCCCGGACGCGGCGGTCCACAGACTTTCGTTCCGCATCGGCCGGTCCTCCGGCCGGCGCGCCCATGACCATGACCCGCCCGGCGCCTGCGTCCGGCCCATCGAAGGACAGACATCTGCATTGACCAATATCGACCTGACTGGAAAGCATGCCGTCGTCACCGGTGGATCGTCCGGCATCGGCACCGCCGTGGTGCGGACCCTGGCCGCTGCCGGAGCCAGCGTGACCGTGCTGGCGCGCAGTCGCGCCTATTCCGATGCCGAAGCCACGATGTACGATGATCCCAAGGTCGATTTCCGCCCGCTGGACGTCAGTGACAGCGCCGCCGTGACAGAGGTCTTCGCGGCTGTCGCGGCCGAGAAGGGCATCGATATCGCGGTCCTGTCGGCGGGCGTCCTGATGCCGGGAACCATTCTGGACACCGATGACGAGACCTGGCGCAAGGTGATGGCGGTGAATCTGGACGGGCTGTTCTATACCACGCGGGAAGCGATCCGCGCGATGATGGTCCAGGGGCGGGGCGGCAAGGTGGTGTCGATCGGCTTGATTTCGGGCTACCGGGCCAACCAGGGCTTTAACGCCTATTGCACCGCCAAGGGCGGAGCGCTGAACTTCACCCGACAGGTGGCGATGGACTATGCCGCCCATGGCATCAACGTGAACGCGGTGGCGCCGGGCTTCATCACCACGCCGATGACGGAAATCTACGACAGCGAGGTCAAAGCGACCTTGGCCGGCCAGACGCCGGACGGCCAGTGGGGCACGCCGCAGCAGATCGCGGATGCGGCGCTGTTCCTGTGTTCTGACCTGTCGGCCCATATGCACGGCCAAAGCCTTTTGGTCGACGGCGGTTGGACCCTGGGCGTCTTCGCCTAACCACAGCGGTCCGACACTGCGCATATTTTCGACGTGATGCCGCGGGCCCTTCCTCAGGGCCCGGGACAAAGAACTGTTGCCCGCAACAGACAGAATGCAAAACAACCAACAGGTGGACCCATGAACCCACATTTCCCAAGTAAGGCGCTGA
>NZ_VCBQ01000169.1:0-7066 GCF_006386455.1 Paracoccus sp. FO-3
CGGGCGGCCTGGGCGGGATGCTGGGCGACCTGCTGGGCGGTCGCGGCGCGCAGCCGCAGGGCCAGCAGCCGCAGGGCCAGGCCCCGCAAGGCAGGGGCGGCTTGGCGCAAAAGGACGCGCAGCCGCAGAACGACGCCAGTTTCGGCGAACTCTTCAACGAGGCGCTGGCCAGCGGTGACGAGCCCTCGACCGCGCCCACGCCGGAACAGAACGCGCTGGCCGGGCTGATGCTGAAGGCGATGATCCAGGCCGCGAAATCCGACGGCGAGATCGACGAGGCGGAAAAGGCCAAGCTGATGGCCGAGTTCGGCGAGCTGGACGACGAGGAACGCGCCTTCATCCGCGAACAGATCGCCGCCCCGGTCGATGCCGCCGCCCTGGCGCGCGAGGTGCCGCAGGGCTTCGGCCCGCAGGTCTACCTGATGTCACTGATGGCGATCGAGTTCGACAACCGCAAGGAGGCCGAATACCTGCACACGCTGGCGCAGGGCCTCGGCCTCGACAAGGAAACCGTGAACGGCATCCACCAGAAGGTCGGGGTGATCAACCTTTACGCCTGATCGAACAGGCCCAGCTGGCGCGGCGGCTCGTCTTGCCGCGCCTCTTCCAGCCCCGACAGCGTGATGCCCAAGAGCCGTACCCCATGCGGATCGGCAAAGACCGGGGCCAGCAATTCGCAGGCCATCTCCAGCATCTCGTCGCGGCTTTCGACCGGACGCGGCAGCGAGCGCGCGCGGGTGATCTGGCGGAAATCGCCGTATTTCACCTTCAGCGTCACCGTGCGGCCCCGGCGCGCGGCCGAGGCGGCATGGCGCCAGACCTTGTCGGCCAGCACCGCCAGCGCCTCATGCGCCGCCGCGATCTGGCGCAGATCCTCGAAATAGGTGTTCTCGGCGCCGATGCTCTTGCGGATGCGGTCGGGCTTGACCTCGCGCGTGTCGATGCCGCGGGCGATGTTCCAGTAATAGCTGCCCGACTTGCCGAAGCGCGCGGTCAGGAACTCCAGGCTCTGCCGGGCCAGGTCGGCGCCGGTCAGGATGCCATGCGCCTCCATCCGCGCCGCCGTGGCCGGGCCGATGCCGTGGAAGCGGCCGATGGGCAGGCCCTGCACGAATTGCGCCCCGGCCTCGGGCGGGATCACGAAAAGCCCGTCGGGCTTGCGCTGGTCCGAGGCCAGCTTGGCCAGGAACTTGTTGTAGCTGACCCCGGCCGAGGCTGTCAGCCCCGTCGCCGCGCGGATGCGCGCCCGGATTTCCTGCGCGATGCGGGTGGCGGTGCGGCCGTCCAGGTGATCGGTCAGGTCCAGATAGGCCTCGTCCAGCGACAGCGGCTCGACGAGCGGGGTGTATTCGGCAAAGATCGCGCGGACCTGCTGGCTGACGGCGCGATAGACGTCGAAGCGCGGCTTCACGAAGACCAGGTCGGGGCACAGCCGCATCGCCCGCATCGAGGGCATGGCCGAGCGCACGCCATAGCGCCGCGCCTCATAGCTGGCCGCGGCGACCACGCCGCGCTGGATGCCGCCCACGGCGACCGGCCTGCCGCGCAGCGCCGGGTCGTCGCGCTGCTCGACCGAGGCATAGAAGGCATCCATGTCCACATGCACGATGCGGCGGACGCGCTCCTCGGCCGGGCCGGTCACGGGATGATGCGGGCATCCCCCGCCGTCAATCCCTCGCCCATGCGGTCGAAGCGCATATGGGCGATGGCGCGGCCGCCGGACTGGGTGAAAAGCGTGCCGGCCTCGCGCCCGTCCGCCATCAGGATCGGCGTGCCGACGGGGGCCGCGCCCTCGATCCCGACCGTCACCAGCCCCTTGCGCAATTCGGTCTTGTGCTTCATCCGCGCCGTGACCTCTTGCCCGACATAGCAGCCCTTGCGGAAATCGACGCCATGCAGGCGCTCGAACCCGGCTTCCAGGATGAAGGTCTCGTTCGGGATCAGCTCGACCAGGGTTTCGGGAATGCAATGCGCGACCCGGATGGCGCCCCAGTCGGTGCCGTCGTCCCCCTCGGCGCCGTAAAGCCGCCAGCCGAGCGCCGGGTGCCGCGGGTCGGCGATCGCCCCCGCCGGCGCCGGCCCGGTGCCGCGGGCGACGGCCAGATCCATCGGCTCGATCGCAACCTTCGAGCGCAGCCGATACATCGACAGCCGCCGCGCCAGGTCGTCCGCCAGCCGCGCGTCCACGTCGATCAGCAGCCGCTCGCCCTCGGGCACGACCAGGAAATCGGCCAGATACTTGCCCTGCGGCGTCAGCAACGCCGCCCAGCACGGCACCGGGCCGACCTTGTTCGTCACCAGCCCTTGCAGGAACTCGACCCGGTCCTCGCCCGAAACCGCCAGAATGCGCCGCATCAATCCTCTCCGAATTGCAACCGGACCAGCGCGGCATAGGCGCCGCCCTGGGCCATAAGCTGGTCGTGACTGCCCTCTTCGACAACCCTGCCGGCCTCGACCACCACGATCTTGTCGGCTTGCCGCACGGTCGAAAGCCGGTGCGCGATGACCAGCGTGGTGCGCCCGGNAAGCTCGTCCAGCGCCTGCTGCACCACCCGCTCGCTTTGCGCGTCCAGCGCAGAGGTCGCCTCGTCCAGCAGCAGGATCGGCGCATTGCGCAGCACGGCGCGGGCGATGGCCACGCGCTGGCGCTGTCCGCCCGACAGGGCCGAGCCGCGCGGGCCCGCAGGCGTGTCCAGCCCCATCGGCAGGGCGTCGGTGAAATCGGCGACATGGGCGGCGACGACGGCGCGGCGCAGCGCCTCGTCGTCCTGGTCGTGGCCCAGCAGGATGTTCTCGCGCAGCGTCTCGTCGAACAGCGCCGCATCCTGGCTGACGGTCGAGAACTGGTCGCGCAGCACGCCCAGCTCATAGTCGCGCAAGGCCACGCCACCCAGGGTGATCTGCCCCGATTCCGGGTCGACCAGCCGGGTCAGCAGGTTGAAGACCGTGGATTTCCCCGCCCCCGAAGGCCCGACCAGCGCGGTGGTCCGGCCCGCCTCGGCGGTAAAGCTCAGCCCGTTCAGCACCGGGTGGTTGGCATAGGCCAGCCGCACGTCCTGAAAGCGGATCGTGGTGTCGGGCGGCGGCTCGCGCCGCGAGCCCGAGGTGATGGTCGGCCGCAGGTCCAGCACGGCATAGATGCGCTCCAGGCTCGCGGCGGCGACCTGCCAGGTGCCGGTCAGCGCCCCCAGCCGGCGCAGCGGCTGGAAGGCCAGCGCCATGGCGGTAAAGAAGGACATGAAATCGCCCACCGTGCGCTCGCCCCGCGTCACCTCGGCACCGCCAAGCGCCAGCACGCCGATGAAGCCCAGGCCGGTGACGACATCGACCAGCGCCGGCACGGTGGCGCCGATGCCGGACATCTTGACCTCGGCCTGGCGGATGCGGGTGACGATCTGGGCAAAGCGGCCGGCCTGGTAATCCTCCATCCGGTTCAGCTTGACGGCGTTGATGCCGTGCAGCACCTCGTCCAGCCGGGTGGCGCGCTGGCTGGCGTTGACGCGGTTCTGCCGCATCTTGCGCCGGATATAGCGCTGCACCACCAGCGTCGGCAGGATCAGAAGCGGCGCGCCCACCAGCGCCGCCATGGTCCACCAGGGATCGACGGCCAGCGCCACCCCGAACAGCGACACCAGCGAGACCATGTCCCGCCCCGCGCCCGAGATGAAAGTGGTCCAGACCCCCTGCACCGCCATGGTGTCGCCCTGCACCCGCTCGATCAGCGCGCCGGGGGGGTTCTGCTGGAAGAAGCCGCCGTCCAAGGTCATGATATGGCGCAAAAGGTCGGTCTGCATCGAGGTCGAGACCGCCAGCGAGACCGAGGTCATCAGGCTGCGGTTGACGACGAAGGTGGTGGCGCGGATCAGGAACAGGCCAAAGATCGCGCCGCCGACCCACCAGATCGCATCGGTGTCGCCACCGACGAAGACCCGGTCGAACAGCGGCTTCAGCATCCAGCTGAGCATGCCCAGGGTCGAGCCCTCGATGACCAGAAACAGCAGCGCCAGCAGGATGCGGCCCCAGTAGGGCCGCAGATAGTCGCGCCACATGCGGGCGAACAGATTGGCCGTCCTGTGAAGTCTGTCCGCCATCGCATCCCCGGTCCTCGGTCAGGGCAAGGGATAAGGCGCAAGCGGCGCGGGGGCAAGCCGCCCGCGGCGCAGTGCCCCGGCGGGCCCTGCCGAAGGCCCCGCCCGGCCCTTTCCGTTTCCCAAATGCCCATATCCCGCCCGTGCCACCCGCCCCGGCCTCGCCGCCCCAGGCCCAGCCCTTCTTCGTTGTCCAAATACCCATGCCCCGCACCTCGCCCGCCCCCGGTTGACCCGGCGCGGGGCCCGTCCTACGGATGACGGATCATCAGAAAGGCATTTCCCATGAGCTTCGCCCAAGGCGCCGCCGTCCTTGCCATTCCCGGCCCCTCGCCCGCGCCCGACCGCGTGCTGCGCGCCATGCACCGCGCCTCGCCCGACATCTACGGCGAGGCGCTGGCGGCCGAGAACCGGGCGATGATCGCCGGGCTCAAGCGGCTGGCCGGGACCGCGGGCCATGTCGTGCCCTATATCGGCAACGGCCATGCCGGCTGGGAGGCGGCGAACGTCAACCTGCTCGACCGGGGCGAGCGGGCGCTGGCGCTGGTCTCGGGCCATTTCGGCCGCGGCTGGGCCGCCACGGCCCGCGCGCTGGGGATCGAGGTCGAGGAGCTGGACTTCGGCCTCGCGCCCCCCGACCCGCAGCGGCTGGCCGACCGGCTGGCGCAGGACCGCGAGGGGCGGATCCGGGCGGTGCTGGTCTGCCAGGTCGATACCGCCAGTTCCGCCCGCGCCGACATTCCCGCCCTGCGCGCGGCCATAGGCGGCCATCCCGCCTTCCTGGCCGTCGATGCCATCGCCTCGCTGGGCTGCGAGCCCTTGCGGATGGACGAATGGGGCGTGGACCTGCTGGTCTCGGCCAGCCAGAAGGGGCTGATGGTGCCGCCGGGGCTGGCCTTCGTCTGGTTCTCGGACCGGGTGAAGGCGCGCGGGCGCAGCGGCCTTGCCACGCCCTATTGGGACTGGACCCCGCGGGCCGAGGCCGAAGCGCTGTGGCAGTTCTGGGGCGGCACGCCGCCCGTCCAGCACATCTTCGGCATGAACGAGGCGCTGCGGATGCTTCTGGACGAGGAAACCCTGCCCGCCGCCTGGGCCCGGCACAAGGGGCTGGCGCGAGCGACATGGGCGGCACTGGAGCGCTGGGGCGCGGGCCATCCCGGCATCGGCGCGCTGATCGCCGATCCCGCCGGCCGCGCCCGCTCGGTCACTGCGGCCCGGCTGCCGCAGGCCGGCGCCCTGCGCGAATGGACCGCCGCCCGCGCGGGGGTGACGCTGGGCATCGGCCTGGGCGCCGCCGATCCCGACAACGCGCTGCGCATCGCCCATATGGGCCATGCCAATGCGCATCAGCTGCTGGGCGTGCTGGCGGTGGTCGAGGCCGGGATGACGGCGCTGGCGATCCCGCATGGCAAGGGCGCGCTCGAGGCGGCGGCGGCCGAGATCGCGCGGCTCGCCTGAGCCCTTGCGGCAGGGCGCCGCAGACCCAACCTTTCCGGGGCAAGGCACGAAAGGCGACAGATGCGCATCACCCCCCTGCCCGAGTTCCAGTCCGAGGCCCTGCTGCCCGGCCAGGATTTCGCCCCGATCGAGCGGCTGATCCGCGACGAGGCCCAGGAACACGGGCTGGAGCTGCATACCGGCCATGGCCGCTCGATCTGGTGCCAGGTCGAGATGGGCGAGTTCGGCGCCAAGCGGCGCGGCGACGGCGTGCTGGTCTTTGCCCGCGCCCATCGCGCCGAATGGCTGGGCGCGATGCAGCAGGCGATTTCCGAACATCTTGGCCAGCACCTGCCGGCGGCGGCGGCAGCGCTGCGCTGGCCCTCGGCCGCCGATGCCGGCAAGCCGCCCGGCAATTTCAGCCTGGCCGAGGTCGTCGGGGTCGAGCCGCTCTGCCCGGATTTCCTGCGCGTGCGGCTGGCCGCGCCCAACCTGCACCGGCTTGCCACCGAGGATTCGCTGCATTTCCGGCTGGTCCTGCCGCAACCCGGCGACGACGCGCCGGAATGGCCGCGTCTCGGCGCCAACGGCCAGATCCTCTGGCCCAGGGGCGACAAGGCGCTGCACCGCCCGGTTTATACCGTGCGCCGCATCGACGCCGATGCCGGCTGGCTGGAACTGGACGTTTTCGACCATCCCGGCGGGCGGGCGGCGCATTGGGCGCAAAGTGCCCGGCCGGGCGCGCGCATCGGCCTGCTCGGCCCCAGCGGCGGCGGCATCCCGCAGGCCGCGCAGCTGATGCTTGCCGGGGACGAGACCGCCTGGCCCGCCATGGCCCGCATCCTCGAATCGCGCGCCGGCAGCGCGCGGGGCCAGGTCTTCCTGCTCGGCGCCCGGCCCGGCTATCCGCTGCCCCGGCCCGCGGGCTTCCGCATATGCCACCTGCCCGGCGGGACCGCGGCGCTTTGCGCCCTGCTGCGCGACGAGCCGCCCTTGCCCGGCAGCTATCTGTGGGCGGCAGCGGAAAAATCCGAGATTGCCGCGCTTCGCGCCCTGCTGCTGGAAACGCTGGGCCACGACAGGGCGCAAAGCCACTTGGCCGCCTATTGGTCGGCATAAAGCGCGGCAGCCCGTCCGCGGAATAGTTGACAATTTTACCTTGGTGATCGATACGAAGCCCAAACCGCGGCCAGAGGGTCGGCGGCATGCCAGTTTGCATGTGCCGCGCCCAGCAAGATGCGGACGGATCGAATGCCGGAACTATAAGGATCGCCATGACCCAGAAGTCACTGCCGCGCCGTAGCGCGGGGACCGCCGTTGCTTTGACCTGCCTGCTGCTCGCCACGCCGATCGCGGCGCAGGAAGCCGCCACGGGCGGCCAGACCAGCCCGGCGCCCGAGGTCCAGACCCAGCCGGCCGCCCCCGCCGGCGAAACCGCAGCCCCGCAACCCCAAGTCCCGCAGCCCGCGACGCCGGAAGCGGCGGCCCCCGGCACGGCAGCACCCGGAGCGGCAAGCACGACCCCCGCCCCGGCGGCCGAG
>NZ_VCBQ01000017.1:0-66583 GCF_006386455.1 Paracoccus sp. FO-3
CCGACCGCTACAGCGAGCGCAAGGAAGGCGCGGTGAAGCTGGAAGCACGGCTGAACCTCAAGGCCGCGACGTGAGGCTGAGGATGCGCGATATCGGCTGGGGGCTGATCGCGAGATGCAACCGGATCGTGCCGTGAAGAGCTGCTGATCAGGTCTGAACCGGGTATGGAAGGCTCAAGGCCCGACCTGCTGCATTAGCAGGCTGGTGAAAAAGTCCTTGCGACAGGACAGCGCGGGCGGGGAACCGGGAAATCCGCCTCAAATTTGCCGAGAACGCCCCATTTTCGGGCCGATATTAGCTGGATCCAGAACGATTTCCGCTGCGTCGCCCTCTCAAAATCCTTTTTCAGCAGCCTGTTAAATAATCAATCTTGCTGCCGAGCAGTTGATGGGTAAGGAGGCGGGCGCCAAGACCGCCGCCGACTACGATGAGAAGCCCACTGAGCGGCAACAACTCTCATGACTCGGACTGGCAGACTTGGGCCTGCAGCTAGGGTTGTACATCCCCCGCCTACATCCCGAATACTGTTTCCCTCGTCCCTCGAACCGCCGTCTCGTCCATCCGATATCGCGGATGTATCTTTTATCGTCCATGCGGTTCCGTGCAATAATTACCTACGACAGTTTGTCGGGTTTGGACAAATCAGCTGCTAATCGAGATCGACTCCACGCAGATCGTGCCAGCATTGGTTTATGGAAACCAATCCCTTCACCCGGGCCGAAAGCGCGACCATGCCCCGCCGCGTGTTCAGAAGCGGCAAAACCGGCAGTTCTTCCATAACCCGCCGACCGGCTTCCCGATAAAGCCGCAGGCGTTCGGCCCCCGCGAGCGTTCCTGCTGCGCGATCAAGCAATTCATCGAGAAGCGGATCGGATGCATAACCCGCATTGAATCCGACAGGCGAGGCGTTGCGGCTGTGCAATACCTGCCGCAGCCAAAGATCGCTGGACATCGCCCAGCTCATCTCGCTGAAAGAGATGCCGGATGCCGCGCCCTGCCGCCACTCGTTGCAATAGCCGACCCAGTCGGGACGAAGCGTAACCTTCAGCCGGATGCCGACCGCGGCGAGGTTCTGTTCCATCTGCCGGTAGATCGCGCCGGGATCGAGCTGGGCCGAGCCTGCGCGCGCGCCCAGGGCATGAAGCGTCAGCCCTTCTGCCGCGCCCGCCTCGGCAAGCAGAGCGCGGGCACGATCCGGATCGTAGGGATACAGATCCCCGGCCTGCGGATCATGGGACGGCGAGCCGGGAGGCAGCATGCCGAATGCCGGAACCGCGGCACCCGGAAACAGTTTTGCGCACAAGGCTTCACGGTCAATCGCATGGGCAATCGCGCGGCGGACCCTGATGTCGGCCATCTGCGGATCGCGCAGATTGAAGACCAGATACCAGATGTATGGCGGATGGTATTCCGGAATGGTGAAGCCCTGCGCAGCCAGTTCTTCGAGATCGGCGCCCTCGAGGCTATAGGCCATATCCACCCGCCCCTCGGCCAGAGCCCGCAGTCGGTCGCCCAGATCGGGAAAGGGCAGAAAACGTATCCCCGAGAGCCGTGGCCGACCGCCCCAGTAATCGTCGTTCCGCACCAGTTCCACCCCCGAACCATGGGGCGTGTCAAAGCGCCGATGAAAGCGGAACGCGCCGGTTCCGGGCGCGCGGTCGGCGCATCCGTCGGGACCGAAACGCTTCAGCGCCAGCGGGCTGACCAGCGACTGCGCGCCAGGCGCATCCTCTTGCGTCATGTAGCGCAGGAATTCCGGCGACGGCTCTCTGAGCGTGATTTCGACCGTCAGGGAATCGACTGCCCGGACCTTCGCGATCAGCTCTGCCGCCGCGCGGTTCAGATCGGCCGCTTCATGCGAAAACATGGGCGATTCCGGATCGCAGAACCGGGCGTAGTTCAGAACCACGGCTTCGGCATCGAGCAGCGCGCCATCGTGAAAGCGGATGCCGGGGCGCAGACGGAACAGGAACCGGCGGGCGTCGTCCGAGACGTCGCAGCTTTGGGCCAGGCGCGGGACGATTGCGGTCGGCTGGCCCGGACTTGCCGGAGCAGCGTCGAAATCGTCCTCCATCAGGCTTTCATGGGTCTGCTGGACCACGCGACCGGTATTCCAGCCGCCAAAGGACCGGGGCGGGTCGATCCCGTCCACCTCCCAGTCCAGCGCCACGCGCAGAACATCTCTCTCATCCATTCCCATCACTCCGTGCCGGCCCCTGCTTCGTTGCGGTACTCATGTGGCGAACAAGCGACCGTGGTCCCGCGCATGGCGCATGGCGGCCGTCTCGATCACGGCAGCCGCGCTGCATTCCATCTCGTCCAGCGCGGTCGCCAGGGCGATCCGGCTGGCCGCCAGGATCTCGGGCGCGAAACCGGCGAGCACCGCCTGCGACGCCGCCGCAGGCACGATGTCCAGGCGCACCGCCGCCGACAGGATCATCGTGGCGATGCCACGCAGTTCCATCAGAACCGCAGCCGGGCGGGAAACGCCGCAGGCCGCCGAGGTTGCCGCCGAGATCACCGCCAGATGGCCGGGACTGCGGCCCGTGGCGATGGCACCCGCATAATCCGCCAGCACCGCGTCGCGCGACAACGAGGGTGCGAGCACCGCCAGCCTGCGACCGCATCGGCGAGAGGCCGCCTGTGCTGCATCGGTCAGCTTCAGGCAATCGAGCCGGGCGTCGATGGCCAACAACCGGGCCTCGTCCCCGGATGTCAAGGCCTGATGCGCAAGGGATGCCGCCGCCCCGTCGCAGCGGGCGCCCCCCTGCATCAGTGCCGAGACAACGATCTGCCGGAGGCGTCTTTCGTCGGGCACCCGGCCGTCGCGCAGCAGGCGCTCCAGTCCCAGGGCATGGGCGTGCCGCCCGATGGGCAGGGCGGTGTCCGACAGCTGCATCAGGGCCAGCAACGCCGGGCCATCCGCCAGCGCGCCAGACGTCGTGTCATGGGTCATTCTGCGTGATGGTGGTGGTGATGATGACGCGGACGGTCCGCCGGATGATCGTGCCCGGCCCCCGCGCAGACAGGCGGGGCATCCGCCGCAAAGGGTATGCGCGCGAAACGGATATGCGCGGGGTCGATATTGTGCGCCAGCAGCGGGCGTGCGGTCAGTTCGGGGGTCTCGGTCACGGGAACGATGACTTCGCGGCCCCGCAACTCACAGGGGGCGTGGCGATTTCCAAGGGCATGCCCGACCCGGAACGCCGCCAGAATATCGGTTTCGGACAGGGTGACGATCATCACCTCTTCCGGCAGGCGGGCCACGGTCAGGATACGGGTTCCGTCATCGTCCAGAACCGCGCCATCCGACAGCCAGCCTGGCTTTTGCAGGTCGATGCCGACATCGGCGCCCGCTTCGCTGGTCCTGCGAAGCCGGCGCCGGCCCGCATCGGCGGCGGCGATCCATATCCTGTCCCGCCGCCGGTGGCGAAAACGCGTTTCATCGGCATGACCCAGGATTTCACCAACGATCAGCATGATCTTTCCTTCATTTTCTAAGGACAGGCGCCGGACGGTTCCTCATCCGGCGCCTTGCCGCGTCCCAGGCCCGGTGGCTGGCCGCGCGCAATGCTGGAGCATCCGCGGCAAGAAAGCGCGCGACGACGCCGTAACCCGATGCCAGCGGGGCCGCGCCGCCGAAGGCCCCCTGCGTGCCGTCAAGCGAAGCAGCGATGTCGGCGGCCAGAGCCACGGAATCCACCTGCGCGCTCAGGGCAAAAAGCGTTCCGACATAGCCCTCTTCGCCCAAGGCGCCTGCCAGGGCGGGATCGGCCTCTGCGGGGCAGAAGCGCGCGCCGTCGATCAGGATGTCGCGGCCCTCGCACGTCACGACCAGCCGCAGCAGGACAAGGGCATAGTCGTGCCGCTCGCCCCGCGCCACACGGCCCGGCGCCATGCTGTCCAGAAGGATCGCACTCGCATCCCTTTCCATCGCCAACCGGGTAATCTGGTGATGGCAGGCCCCTGCATGGGGGATGACCATGTCCGGCACGGATTCCAGAAAACCGTTCCGCGCCACGGAAATACGGGTCGTCTGCACCGAGAGGACGTCCCCCTGCAACCGCGTCGCGGCGGGTGTCGAGAGGCAGAGTTCCGCCCCCTCATCCAGCCGGATATCGACCGACAGCCTGTCGCCGCCGAAGACCGATCCCGCGGCATTCTGGACATAGATCAGCGCCGTGTCCTCTTCAGCAAGGGGCAGGACCGCCGTCGTCGTCAGGGGATAGCATTGCCGCCGGCGGGCAAGCCGGGTCCGGCCCCCGCCATCCCGGACCAGATGCAGCGACAGATGCCCCTCGTTCATTCGGCGATCCTGTGGAACAGCGCGGATCGGGCGATCTCGTCGAAAACCGGGCGCACGCCCCGATCCCGGCGCAGATCGGTGAAGAGCGAGGGGCGACCCGGCCGCGCGGCGGCGACGTCCTGCCGGATCCGGTCCAGATCGGCATCGACATGCGGGGCCAGGTCGATCTTGTTCACGATCAGCAGGTCGGCACGCAGGACACCCAGGCCCCGCTTGCGCGGAATGTCGTCGCCAGCCGAGACGTCGATGACGAACGCCCACCAATCCACCAACTCGCTGGAAAAGGTCGCGGCCAGGTTGTCTCCACCGCTTTCGATCAGGATCAGGTCGGGGGAAAAGCGGCTTTCCAGATATTCCGCCGCCTCGATGTTCACCGAAGGATCCTCGCGGATCGCCGTGTGCGGGCAGGCCCCGCTTTCGACGCCCAGCACCCGGTCGGGGTCGATCAGGCCGGAACGGCGGACCCGTTCGGCATCCTCGGCAGTCACCAGATCGTTCGTGATCACGGCGACCGATACGCCCTCGTCCTGGCAGATCGGCAGCAAGCGTTCGACCAACCGGGTCTTGCCGCATCCGACCGGGCCGCCGATTCCGATCCTCACCGCCGCCATGTCATCCTCCGTCTCATTTCAGCATGTATCCTTGGCCCAGCGAAACACGTTCTGCCGGGGGGCTGTCCGCCACCTCGCCGTTGATGCGGACCTGGAAGCTTTCGGGATCGACGGCGATGTCGGGCAGCGCGTCGTTCAGCACCATGTCGCGCTTGCGCAGCGCCCGCGTGTCCGAGACGGCTGAAAGCCTTGCGCGCAGGTCCAGCCGCTCGGCAAGGCCGTTCCCGACCGCCGCCGGCGCAACGAAACGCAGGCCAAGGCTTTGCGGAGCGCGCCCGAAACAGCCCCACATCGGGCGATAGCGGACCGGCTCGCATGCCATCAACGAGGCGTTGGCCTCGCCCAGCGGCGCCCAAACCGGGAAGCCCGCCTTCAAGACCAGCTCCGGCTTGACCCCGAAGCTGTCCGGGCGCCAGAAAACCAGGTCGGCCAGCATGCCGACCGCGATCGAGCCGACCTCGTGGCCGATGCCGAACATCAGCGCCGGATTGACCGTGTATTTCGCCACATAGCGGCGGATACGGAAGTTGTCGGCGCCGGTGCCGCGATCCTCGTCCAGGCTGCCGCGCAGGTCGCGCATATGTTCCGCCAGTTGCCAGGTGCGCGCGATGGTCTCGCCGATCCGGCCCATGCCCTGGCTGTCCGAGCCGATGGCGCTGATCGCGCCCAGATCGTGCAGGACGTCCTCGGCCCCTATCGTCTCGCGCCGGATGCGGCTTTCGGCGAAGGCCACATCCTCGGGCAGGCGGGGATTGAGGTGATGGCTGGTCATTGCCATGTCGAAGTGTTCGTCGAACGTATTGATCGTGAACGGGTTCGTCGGGTTGGTCGAGGAAGGCAGGACATTGTCGCGCCCGCAGATGCGGATGATGTCGGGCGCATGACCGCCGCCCGCACCCTCGACATGATAGGCGTGGATGCCGCGGTCGCCGATGGCGCGGATCGTGTGTTCCACGAAACCCGATTCGTTCAACGTGTCGCTGTGCAGCTGGATCTGGCCGCCCCCGATCCCGGCCGCCTTCAGCGCCGCGTCGATCACCGCCGGACTTGCACCCCAGTCCTCATGGATCTTCAGCCCCGCCGCCCCGGCGGCAAGCTGTTCCAGCAGCGGCTCGACCCGATGCGAGGCGGCCTTGGCGATGAAGCCGAAATTCATCGGGAACGCCTCGGCCGCCTGCAGCATCAGCCCAAGGTTGGTGGTCCCGGTCGAGGCGATGGGCACCGTCGTCGGGCCCAACCCACCGCCCATCATTGTGGTGACGCCCGCGCAAAGCGCCTCGTCCACCTGGCCGGGGTCGATGAAATGCACATGGCAGTCGATGCCGCCCGCGGTGACGATCAACCCCTCGGCCGCGCGAACGTCCGTGTTCACGCCCACGGTCAGGCCCGGCGTCACGCCGTCCATGATGTTGGGATCGCCGGCCTTGCCGATCCCGATGATGCGACCCTTGCGGATGCCGATATCCGCCTTGAAGATCCCGGTCACGGCGTCGATGACCAGGGCATTCGTCACGATCAGGTCGGGCATGCCCTCGGCAGCGGTCAGCGCCCCGTCGCAGCCGGTTCCGGCGCGCAGGGTCTTGCCGGCACCGAACACCAGCTCATCGCCACCCACGCACAGATCCCGTTCGACCTTCGCCCACAGGCCCGTGTCGCCCAGCCGCACGCAATCGCCGGTCGTCGGTCCGTAGAGTTGCAGGTAGCGGCTTCTTTCGATGCTGCAAGCCACGCTCAGCCCTCCAGAAACGCGGCGAGACGCGCCATGGCGGCGCTGCGGATGCCGGGATCGTCCAGCGGACCATCGACCAACCCCGCAAGCCCATGCACGATGCGCGCGCCGCCGATGGCCACCAGATCCACGTCGCGGCTGTCGCCGGGCTCGAAGCGCAGCGTCGTCGCCGAGGGGATGTCCAGCCGAAAGCCATAGGCCGCCTGCCGGTCGAAATGCAGCGCGGGATTGACTTCGAAAAAGTGATAATGCGACCCGATCTGGATCGGCCGGTCGGCGGTGCTGACCACGCGCAGCCGCAGGGTGGCGCGGCCGCTATTGACCTCTACCGGCTCGGTCCCCGTTCGCCAGCGCGGCGGCAGGGCATCCGAGGACCGCTTGCCCGGCGCGATGGGGTCATGCACGCAGACAAGCTTCTGGCCGTCGGGAAACAGGGCCTCGACCATGACGACCGGGACCATCTCGGCCACGCCGGGCATCACGTCGTCCTCGGTCAGGGCCGAGGAGCCGAGCGCAACCATATCCGCGACCGTGCCCCCCGCACGCGCGCCTTCGCAGATCGTATCCGCGATCAGGGCGCGCGCCTCGGGTTCGGTCAGGGACAGGCCGTTCGCTCGGCGCAGGCGGGCAAGCTGGGCCGCCTGGAACAAAAGCAGCCGGTCGGTCTCACGCGGGGTCAGGCGCATGGCGTCACACCGCAAGATGGGCGGCAAGCCCGTCACTGGCGGCAAGTTCCTGCCGCGTGCCCTCCTCGACGATCTCGCCCAGCTTCATCATCGCCACCCGATCGGCAACCGACAGCGCGAAATCCAGATGCTGCTCGACCAGCAGGACGGCGATGCCCAGCTCGTCGCGGGCGCGAAGCAGCGCCTGGGCGATGCGGTCGACCATCGTGGGCTGCAAACCCTCGCTGATCTCATCGACCAGCATGATTTTCGGCCGGGCAATCAGCGCCCGCGACATCAGCAGCATCTTCTGTTCGCCGCCCGACAGGGTGCCCGCACGCTGGCCCAGCCGTTCGATCATCCGCGGAAAGACCGCCTCGACCTCGGGCAGGCATTGCCGGAACAGCCGATCCGTCGCCACCCCTAGGCGCAGGTTGTCCCCGACCGTCAGATCCTGGAACAGCGTATGTTCCTGCGGTGCGTGCGCCATCCCGGCACGAGCCATGAAGTTCGGTGCGGCACCGGTCACGTCCCTGCCGTCAAGGGTGATGCGGCCGCTGATGGGACGCACGAAACCCATGATGGTTTTCAGCAGCGTCGATTTGCCCATGCCGTTCTTGCCGAGGATCGCCACGATCCGGGCCCTGTCCACCTGCAAGGAAACATCGTGCAACACCGCTGCGGAACCGTAGCCGCTGGTCAGCGCATCGACAGTCAGAAGGGGCGTGCTCATTGCGCGGCCTCCACATGATGCCCGGCATAGACGGACCTGACCAGCTCCGAGGAAACGACCTCGTCCACGGTGCCCTCCATCAGGATCGAGCCCTGATGCAGCACGACCACGCGGTCGCTGATCTCGCGCACGAAATCCAGGTCATGTTCGATCAGGACGATGCACAGGCCGTAGTCGCGCGTCAGGCGGCCCAGCACCTTGCCGATCACCATGCGCTCGGGCCTGGTCAGCCCGGCGGTCGGCTCGTCCAGCAAAAGCACCGACGGCTCGGTCGCCAGCACCATCGCAAGCTCCAGCCCGCGCTTCATGCCGTGGGACAGGTTGCCCGTCTCATCCGCCAGCCGCTGATCCAGCCCGGTGGCGCGCAGGATGTCCAGCGCGGGTTCCGGCAGGGCGATGCCGACGCCGCTGCGAAACAGCCGGGCGCCGTCGATCCGGTAGCGGGCAAGCAGCAGGCAATCGGCGACGGTCAGCGTGTCGAAAAGATTGGTGTTCTGAAAGCTGCGGCCGACGCCCAACGCCACGATGTCTTGCGGCGCGCCGCGTCCGATCTCGGCACCGTTGATCTCGACCTTTCCGCCGCTACGTTCGCTGCCGTCGCTGATGCAGCGCATCAGCGTCGTCTTGCCCGCCCCGTTCGGCCCGATGATGCCCAGCAGGTGACTGGCCCGTCCGGTCATGGTCACGTCAGTCAGCACGCTGAGGCTGCCGTAGCGGCGCGACAGATGCTCGATCCTCAGCGGAGGTTTCTGGTCGTCCGCCCCCTGCCCCAGGCGGCTGCGCGTGTCGGGGACAAGGACACGGGCCGGCACGCCGGCCGTGCGGACCGGCAGGATCCGGCGAAACAGGCCGCCGACAAGAGGCGCGAAGCCACGCGGCAGAAGGACGATGACCGCCACGAAGACGACGCCGATCAGCAGCTTCCACAGAAAGGGCATCGTTCCCGACAGCCACGAAGACATGGTGTCGATGCCAAGCGCCGCGAATATCGGACCCAGCAGCGTTCCGCGCCCGCCCAGTGCCGTCCAGATCAGGAATTCGGTACCAAGCTGGAAGCTTGCCAGTTCGGGCGCAACGACGTTCGAGAACGCGGCATAGCCGAAGCCCGCAGCCGAGGCGATCACCGCCGAAGCGATCATCAGCATGATCTTTATGCGCGACACCGGGATACCAAGATAGGCACAGCGTTCCTCGTTCTCGCGGATGGCGACCATCACGCGTCCAAAGTCGCTGCGGACCAGCAGCCAGGCGGCGGTGGTCGTCAGCACAAGGAATGTCCCCGCGGTCCAGAACCAGATCCTCAGATCCCAATAATAGGTGGGAAAGCCCGACAATCCGCTGGAAGAGCCGGTAAAGTTGCCGCCAGAAAAGATCACCTGCGTCAGGACGATCGGCAAGGCCAGCGTGATGATCGAGGCGTAAAGCGGCGACGAACCGTGAAAGAAGGCCAGCCAGCCGGTCGCGGTGGCGACGACCGCCGCAACGCCGATCCCCAGGGCAAGTCCGGCCAGCGCCCAGCCTGGACCGAAGCCGTAATGGGTAAAGATCAATCCGCAGGCATAGGCCCCGATGCCGAAGAAGGCGGACTGGCCGAAGGTCAGGATTCCGACCGAACCCCAGAGGATGTCCACAGTCATGACGACCGTGGCCAGAAACAGCGTTCGGATGAGGATATTGGTCAGGTAGGTGTCCAGCAGCCAGGGCGCGACGGCCACGACCAGCAGGCCGATGATGCAGCCGGTCGCCGCCACGCGGAACCGGGTTGTGATGGCGGCGGAAATGTCACGCACGACTGAATCCTTTGGGACTGATGCGCAGAACCAGCGCGGCTGCGACCACGATGGTCATGCCGCCCAGAATCGGGTTCGCATAAGTGCTGACGACGACCTGCGCCCCGCCCAGGATCAGCGAGGCGACGAGGAGACTGGGAAAGGATACGCCCGCGACCATCACCAGCATGAAGCTGTTGACCAGCCAGGGCAGCCCCATGTTCGGATCGACCGATATCAGCGGCGTGATCAGCGCGCCGGCGGCGCAGGCAAGGGCTGCGCCCAGCCCAAAGGTCAGCGCACGCACGCGGGTGCTGTCGATGCCAAGCCCGCGCGCCAGTCTTTCGTTCATGATGACCGCGCGGGCGTTCAGGCCGAAGCGGGTCAACTTCAGCAGCGCGCTCAATGCCACGACCAGAAGCACGGCGATGACCGCGACCGCAAGGCGATAAGCCGAATAGTCCACGCCGAACAGTTCCGTCGTGCCGCTGATCGGGTTCGGTGCAAACTGCACGCCACGGCCGAAGCCCAGCGTGATCAGTTGCCCAATCACGATGCCAAGTCCCCAGGTGGCAAGGATCGCGTCCAGAGGACGATCATAGAGCGGGCGCACGATCACGCGCTCGATCACCAGCCCGCCGAGAAAGCCGACGCCAGCGGCCAGGGGGATCGAAAGCCACGGCGAAAGACCGGCAGCACCGTTGAGATAGGCCATGTATCCGCCAACGGTCAGAAAGGCGCCATGGGCGAAGTTGATCAGCTTCATCACCCCGAGGATGATCAGCAGGCCAGCCGATACCGCAAACAGGATCGCGGCGGTCGTCAGTATGTCGAGGACGAGAATAGCCATCTTGCGCTCTTGTCGGAAAGGGATGCGGGGCACGCCCCGCATCATTCAGGGGTCAACCGGCGAGCTGCGGGCACTGCTCGCCCGGATCCACGTCGGGGAAGGACTTGATCACCTCGACCGATCCGTCGGCCGCGACACGACCCAGATACATGGTCAGCGGCGAGTGGCGCTGCTTGTTCATGGTGATCGAGCCGCGCGGGCCGTCCACGGTCACCTCGCCCAACGCTTCGACCACCTTTTCGGCATCGGTCGAGCCGGCTTTCTCGACCGCGGCGGCATAGGCGAGGATGCCTTCGTATTGCGGGACGGACAATTCGCTCGGGGTTTCGGCCTTGGCTCCGAACTTGGCGTTCAGTGCCTCCAGGAACGCCTTGTTCGCGGCGGAATCGATGCCGGTGATGTAGGAGGCAGCGATATAGATGCCCTCGGCATCCGTCCCCATCGTGGCGGCGGTCCCTTCGTCGATGGCGTAGTTGCCATAGGGAATGTCCACGCCGGTGGCGCGAAGCTGCTTGGTCAGGGTGACATTGGGCGCACCGCCCGCGGTCGAGGTGATCAGCGCATCGGGACTGGCGGACCGCATCTGCGAGATGATGGCCGTCCAGTCCGAGCCGTCCATCGGCAGATATTCCTCTCCGACGACCGTGCCGCCCTTGGATTCGACATATTCGCGGGTGAATTCCAGCATCCCCCGGCCAAAGGCGTAGTCGCTGCCGATCAGGAAGAACTTTTTGGCGCCCATCTCGTCCATGAACTGATCGACGATGGGGGCGACCTGCTGTTCGGGAACCCACGCGTTGATATGCATCCAGGGCGAGCAGGACCGGCCCTCGTAGAACGAGGTATAGATGAGAGGGACCTTGCCGCGGTTCACGATGGGCAGGCCGGCATTGCGCGCGGCGCTGGTCTCCATTGCGACGATGGCATCGACCTTCTGCTGGAAGACCAGGCTGTCATAGGCGCGTTGCGCGCCCTGCGCACCCGAGCCGTCATCCGCGATCACCAGTTCCAGCCGACGTCCAAGCACGCCGCCCTTCGCGTTGATCTGGTCCACGGCCAGTTCCGACGCCTGCACCACCGATGGCGCGACAACGCTGTTCGCGCCGCTGAGCCCGACCGGAATACCGATCCTGATGGTTTCCTCGGCCTGTGCGGAAACGGCACAGGCAAGGCCCATCCCGAGTCCAAGAAGAAGTTCACGGATTTTCATGTCGTTTTCCCCTGTTGCAGCGCATTATGGGCGCCGGTCCGATGGCTTTGCTCCCAGTCGTTCGGCATAGATGTCCGTTCGCCTGTCGCGGAGCGGGTGGTTGAAGCTGTTCCAGTTGCGCGCGCGCCGCGCGGCCGAAAGGTCGACCTCGGCCAGAACGATTTCCTCGCTGTCACCGCTGGCCGGACCCGCGACGGGCCAGCCGGTATGGCCGACGATCAGGCTGTGGCCGACAAAGGGCTGACCACGTTCGGTCCCGACCCGGTCGGCACAGGCGATCACCATGGAGTTGCTGTGCGCGGCGGCCATGTGAAGGATGTTCGCCATGGGCCCCCGGCCCTCGGCCTGCCCCGGAATCGGCACCCAGTTGGTCGGCACGCAGACCAGATCCGCTCCTTCGACGGCGGCCAGCCGGAACACCTCGGGGAACCATCCGTCATAGCAGATCGCCACGCCGATGCGGCCATGGGGAGTAGAGAAAACCGGCAGGCCCAGATTGCCCGCCTCGAACCAGAGGTTCTCGTCCGCCCAGAGATGCAGCTTGCGATAGACCCCCAGCACCCCGTCCGGCCCAATGACGACCGCGCTGTTATAGAGCCGATCCCCCTCGCGCTCGGCAATTCCTGCCACCAGGAACAGCTTTCTGCGGGCGGCGACCTCGGCCCAGGCGATCGTGCTGGGACCGTCGGGGATCGGTTCCGCAAGGGCAAAGGCCTCGGCCCTGCTTTGAAACATATAGCCCGAGATCACCAGCTCGGGCAGGATCACGATCCTTGCCCCCGCATCCGCGGCCTGCTCGATCATCGCGATGCTGCGCGCCCGGTTGTCCGCGACCTCGCCAAAGCGCGGCTCGAATTGCAGGCAGGCGATCATGAGCTTTTCTTCGTGTTTTTCAGCCATTCTTCCACTGCCGCCCAGCGGCATCCAATACGCAAAAAGCCTCTGCCATCGCCCCCGGTGGGGTGCGCAATGGAACAGAGGCTTGCCAGCCAGATATGTCGAGAAGGCGGCCTGCCGGGCGCCGTGATCCAAATCACGCCCCCATGCGGCTCAAAGTCAATTTGGTGCTTCGGATAATCCTGCCCGAGACGGAAACTGCCGCGAATGCGAGCAGGCTAGATATCCTTTGACATGTCTTTCAGCACATCCTGCGCATTGATGATGCTTGCAGCGACATCGGCCATCGAGATACGCCGCCGCGTCGCTTGCGCGCGAATGGTTTCGAATGCATCCGATTCCGGCACGCCTTTCACCTCCGCAAGAATACGGGCGGCCTTCGATATGTCGCGTTGCGCCTTTATGGTCTCTTCCAGCTTGCGGACCTTTGCCTCCAGCCGCCGATGGTATCCATGAAGCCAGCGCCCCAGCGTCAGCGTGGACAGGACGCCCGCGGGCCGCAGGGGCTTGACCAGCACGCCATGGACGCCGGTGTCCACAAGGGCTTTCAGGATCACCGGGTTCTCGTATTCCAGGATCGCGATGACAGCGGGGGCATCTTCATCCACGGCCCAGCTTTTCGTGGGCTGAAAGCGATGATCCAGGCTGAGAAAGATCAGGTCCACCCCCCGCGGCGGCATGTCGGGCAGGGGCCAGACCGGCAGAACCTGACAGCCGATGCGGCGCAACTGGCCGACCAGGGCATCGCGATCCTGATCGGGTGCGTGAATGACAGCCACCCGCAGGTCGCGCAGCATCTCGACCACATGGTTTCCGCCCCGGCTCACGCAACACCTTCATCGGTCCGAACCGGGGCAACCGGAGAATTGGCAAGATAGGGATCCGGCCGGACAAGCTCACTTGCCGACCAGACGATATCGAACGCGCCATTTGCATTGGCCCGCCCGATCCTCGGCGTCATCCAGGCATGGTTGTTGTCCGGGTCGATCAATACGGGCCCATCCGGTGCGTCAAACGCCATCCCGTGCAGTACCTGAAGCAAGTGATCCGTGTCGATCGATTGGGTCAGTTCCAGCGCATGACCAAACATCCGCGCCTGGCTGTATGAGGCAGCCGCCCAGCCGCTGACAGGACGATCATCGCCAAAGCTCTTGCGCAGACTCGCCAGGAAACGGTCATTCTGATCGCTCTTCAGAGAAGAGAAATAGGACGAGGCCGTGACGATCCCCTCGGCTCGCTCGGCTCCGATGCGCGCAAGCTCGCACTCGGTCAGGGAAATACCGCCAATCGGGCGTGTTCCGCCAAGATCCAGCCCAGCATCCTGATACAGCCGCGCGAATTCCTGGCCGGTTTCGCCCACCAGGGTCGAAAAGACGAATTCCGGTTGAAGTCTGCGGATCTCGATCAGAACCTTCTGGATCTCATTGCGCGAGGCCATTATCGGCAGATAGCTTTCCCCGACGACCTGTCCCCGCCGCGCCTCGATCAGATCCCGCATGACGCGATTGGTTTCACGCGGGAAAATATAGTCGCATCCGACCAGGAAACCCTTTCCGCCATGCTCGGCGACCAGGTAGTCGGCCAGAGGAAAGATGCATTGATTGGCAACGGGGCCTGTATAGAGAATGTTCGGCGAATATTCGAAGCCCTCATAGCTTGCCGGATACCACAACAATCCGTTGCGGCGCTCGACCGAGCGCGAGACGATCTTGCGCGTATCCGAGGTGTGGCAGCCGAAGATGACCGAGATGCCCTCGGCTGTCATCATCCTTTCGGCATGCTGCCTGAAGGCATTGGGATCACCTGCGGGATCATGTTCCGCAATCTCGACCAAGCGGCCGAGGATCCCTCCATCGCGGTTGAGTTCGTTCACGGCCAGTCGAACGCCCAATGCATGTTCGCTTTCGGGCAGTCCGGTCGGGCCACTTCGAGAGAAGAGCAAACCGATCCGCCAAAAGTCGTTCATCGCATCATCCCTGCCTGATCGCCTCCGAACGAATTGGGTTCGATCCGGGCGAAGCCATCCGCAAGAAGTTCTTGCGACGTTGATACGGCAGCTGCGAAATGGTTAAAAGCCCTCGTCATCGTTGCCGTATAAACTCCGCCCGTAATCGGATCGAGCTCCCATCACACGCAATCTTGACGCATCAATGCCGATTGTGAACGGCCCTTCACCGCTTGCGACCTACCTGCAACCTCTTGGGCTTATAAGTCGACCATGGGCTTGGTCCGTCGGACCTGTTGACCATTGGACCGGCGGGTTGCTGCTGCAGCTCTCACCTGCGCGGCCCTGCGTTGCTCAGCCTGGCCCAACGGTCCAACGGCTTTCCAGGAGGGAGGTGTGCAGATTTTCTCCTTTTGTGAACCTTGCTCATCGCCTCAACCCGGAGCCCCTCCTTGTTTGGCCGTGCGGGTTATCCCCAAGATTCGCATGGGGCGCGCCTCTGTCCACAATATCCCGCCGCCCTGCCGCTGACGTGCACGCCGATCCGCCCCATCATGATGGGCATGGCGCATTCCCGCGCCCAGCCGGGAAAAACGATGCCGGACAACAGCCTTATCGACGCACAGGACCGCAAGCCGGTCGTTGAGAGGAAGGGTCATCGCAGTCTCCGTTCCGAGCCAGAATGTGGCCAATACCATGAAGGCTGAACAGGCATGGACGACAAGAAAACCAAGAAAACCGGAAGGCCGGACCTCTGGTCCTCCGCGCTGGCCTTCTACGCGCAGCCTGGCATCGCGCCGCTGTGTCTGCGCCGGCAGGCCGAGGGCGGGACGGATGTGATGCTACTGATCGCGCATTGCCATGCCCTTGCCCGGCAGGACGCGCCGCTGACCGCGACCGAACTGGACGCCCTGCGCGACCATATGGCCGAGTGGCGCGGCCGCACCGTCCTGCCGCTGCGGGCGCTGCGGGTCGATCTGCGCGAGCCCGTCGCCCATCTGCCGGAAGCCGAACGCGAAGCCCTCCGCGGCCGGCTGAAGCAGGTCGAACTGGCGGCGGAAAAAGTGCAAGCCGGGATGATCGCGGAATGGTTCGCCGCACGGATTCCGGCAGGGAACGGCGATTTCGCGCAGGGATTGCGCATCCTCGCCGGGACCGCCGCGCTACCGGACGCGGATATCGCCCTGCTGCATCGGGCCGCGACTGCCTGACTGGCTTTCCGGTGCGGGCCGGTTCGCTCAGTGGTGTGTCTCAGTGGCCTGCCATTGACAGGCTATGCGAAAAGCTATTCCTTCCAGCGCCTGACCAGGCCTTCGGTCTCGATATCGAACAGGTCCAGCACCCTGCCAAGCGTGTGGTCGATCATGCCCTCCAGCGTTCGGGGCCGGGCGTAGAAGGCCGGGACCGGCGGGACGATGATCGGCCCATCTCGGACAAGGCGGTCATGGTCCGCAGATGGCCGGTATGCAGCGGCGTCTCGCGGACCATCAGCACTAGGCGGCGGCGTTCCTTCAACATGACATCCGCCGCCCGGCTGAGCAGCCCCGAGGTCACGCCCCCTGCGATTTCCGCCATCGAGCGAATGGAACACGGCGCGACCACCATCCCCATGGTGCGAAACGACCCACTGGACACCGGGGCGGCAATGTCGGTCGCGGAATGGACGTGATCGGCCGACGCATGGACCTCGGCCAGCTTGCGCCGGGTCTCATGCGCCAGCGTGATCTCGGCGGCGCGGATCATGACCAGATGCGTCTCGATCCCGCTGCCTTGCAGGATCTCCAGCAGGCGAATACCGTAGATTACGCTGAGGCACCCGAAATGCCGACAACCAGACGCTTGGGGCGGCCACCGCCTCAGCCCGCGCGCGAGGCGGTGATCTCGATCTCAACCTTGGCGCCCTGGGTGGGGATCTGGCAGATCAGCATCGTGTTGGTGGGGCGTATGTCGCGGAACACCTCGCCCAGCCAGGGGGCATCGGTGATATAGACCCGGCAGGCCACGGCATCGGTTAGTCCCGATCCGGCCTGTTTCAGCGCCTTGTCGATGCTGGCCAGCGCGTTGCGGGCCTGCTGGCCTGCGTCATCGGGCGGTTGCCCGTCCTCACCCTGCCCCAGCGTCCCTGAGACATGGATCGTCATCCCGTCGATTACCGCCTTGGCATAGCCTGCGAAATCCTCGGAAGGGGCGCCGTTTCGGATGCCCGATCCGGGCATGATGACATATTCTGCCCGAAAGCTATCCACGGGCGCGGGGCACGCCACTGGGCAATCCTTGCGCGATCGGACGCAAGGGTTTCGACGATGGTCTATGCACCCTGCGCCACAAGCCGCCCGGCCGCTGCCTTGCCGCTGGCTGCCGCCCCGGTAACCAGCGCCTGCGCCAGATAGTCGCAGCAGAAATGCAGCCGCCCTCGGCTCGCTGCCTGACGATCCAGGAAGCGGCGGACCTCGGCCGCGCAGCCGGGATAGAACTCGGGCAGCATGCGGGCGACCCATTGGTTGTGATGGTCCACCCGGTCGGCATCCAGCGTCGGATAGAGCCTGCGAAGATCCTTCGCCACGATCTCGTGGATGCGGTCCGTCATGCCCTCGTCGCGGGCGCAGCGGTTGGCCTCGGGTATCAGCTGCGCGTAAAGCTGCGGATGGCTGCCCTGCGCCTCGTTGCCGGGGATTTTCTGGTAGGTGGCAATGGCGCCGCCTGCCCGATCCGTGAAGAAATTCATCCGGGCCGCTACCTGCCGGTTCAGACGGACATGCACCATCCCCGGCGGGTTGTCGCGCACCTTCGCCATGAAATCACGGTCCTCGGGGGCGAGATCGGGAACCAGCGCATTCGCATGCCCACCCTCGACCGCGCAGACGACCCGGTCGGCTTCCAGTGTCTCGCCCTGGCCGTCCCGCTCAACCTCCACCCGGCACGGGCCGCTGGCCGGGGCCTCGAACCGTAGGGCGCGGGTGTTCAGCATCAGCACCAGGTCGCGCGAAAGCGCCGCAGCCAGGCTGTTCATGCCGCCCTTCAGCACATGCACCGTGCTGCGCCCGATCATATGGGGCATGGTGGTGGCGAAGAAGGCGGCCGAAGTGGCGCCGGCATCCCAACTCCGCGTGCCGCGAAAGACTGGGTTCACCATCCCCTCCAGCACGCGGCGGCTGAGGTGGCGGGTGACATGGGCAGCCAGCGTCTCGCCATTCGCTGCGGGGGCCGAGGTCGCGTCGTCCGGATTGGTGGCGAAGCGCGCTGCCGGCATCCGGGTCCCGCAGCCAGGAAGCGTAGCCGGTCCCCCATCGTCAGCCCCGGCGTCCTCAGCGAGCGCGGGCCGGGCATCAACTCG
Organism: Paracoccus sp. FO-3; assembly: GCF_006386455.1. Lineage (NCBI taxonomy): Bacteria > Pseudomonadati > Pseudomonadota > Alphaproteobacteria > Rhodobacterales > Paracoccaceae > Paracoccus > Paracoccus sp. FO-3. The sequence goes on from NZ_VCBQ01000017.1 coordinate 18,050, forward strand.
ACTGTCCATGCCTCGTCCGGCCCGTGGCATTCGGCGGCAAGGTGGCGGACCGGCACCAGATCCGGGGTCAGCCCGATATCCAGCAGGCGATTGAAATCCTTGCTGAAGACATAGAGAAGCCGCGCCCCGGTATTGTAGCGGATGCCCCGCGTCTCGCGCGCGCCGACGCGGCCGCCCGGCCGATCCGAGGCCTCGATCACCGTAGCTTCCCATCCCGCACGGCGCAGGTGCCAGGCGGCGATCAGTCCGGCAATCCCGGCGCCCACCACGATAACTGAAAGCTGCTGGGGCATCGATCGCCTCCTTTTCTGGGTTTCAGCCCTCCTGGGTCAACCAGTCGGCCAGGTTGATATCGTCCTGACCGGGGATAGATTTGCGGGCGAACTCCGCCTCGCGCCTCCAGGGCATCGTCGCGTCGATGCAGAGCCTGCCCCAATGGTCCTTCTTCGGATCGCGGTAGAAGCCCGGAATGTCGTTCAGGATCATCGCCCGCGTATCCGCCCGCCTGCGCGTCAGGTAAGCCCACATCACGTCGTCCAGATCGTAGCTGTCCACGTTCTCATCGACCACGATCACCACCTTGTTGTAGTCCAGATAGGATCCCAGCGCCGACAGGAACACATGCCGGACATGGCCCTCATAGGCCTTCCTGATCTTCACGATGGAAATCATCCTGTTCGGGCAGCAGCACACGTCGATGACGCCGGGCACCTGCGCCGCGACATGGCGATAGACGCGGGCGGCGGTCACGGCCTCCAGCGGGCGCAGGTCCTCGGGACTGCCGCAGACCAACCCATGCAGCACCGCATCGGGGCGATAGCTGACATGGGTGATCTCAAGGACGTGATTGTCACCGACCTCGACGTAATTGCCCATGAACTCGCCGAAGGGCCCCTCGGGGCGCTTGATATGGGGCAGGAAGCGGCCCTCGTCCACGATATCGGCGCTGGCGGGCACTTCGAGGTCGATGGTCTCGCAGCGCCGCATGGGGATCTTCTCGGCCTTGATCTGCGCCGCCATCACCAGTTCGGACGCCTCATAGGGCAAGGAGGCGCAGGCCGACAGGAAGATTTCCGGCGGGCAGGACAGCAGCAGCGCGGCCTCCAGCGCCTCGCCGCGTTCCTCGGCCTTCTTCTGATAGCGCGTCAGGTCGTGGGTGCCGCCAAGACGCACCCGCAACTCGGTATCGCTGACCTGCATCGAGCGGCGGAAGGACAGGTTCGGCACGCCGCTGTCGGGCTCCTTCGCCAGGCAGATCGCCGAGGTGAAGTAAGGCCCGGCATCGCGACCGTGATAGGTCACCGCCGGCAGGTCCGACAGCTGGCCGGAGACGAAGCCGCCGGCCTGTCCGGCCGTGGCCGGGACCATCACATCGGTGTCGCGCGCGGCAAGGCGGGCATCGGTCAGTTCGATCCAGCGCTTGCAGAAGGTGGCCGCCGGCGCCGATCATCCGGCATAGCCGGCCATGGTTGCCGTAGAGGTTCGAGACCACTGGCATCGCCAACCCCGCCACGTCCTGGAACAGCACCGCATGTTCGCCCGCGCGCTGCACGGCGGGGGTCACGGCGGCGAACTGGTGGCGCGGATCGACCTGCCGCGAGACGCGTGCCAACTCGCCACGGGATTCGAGATCACGAAGGAAATTCTGCATATGGGCCTCGCGGGTTACAGGGTTGCGGCCAGTAAACCCGGCCGCCGGGCCGGGATACAGCGCGGCGATTTTGCCCGCCCGGCCTTTTCCTTTGGATATCCGCCCCAAGCGCCGCCGGGCCATTCCCCGAAAGCTCCGCCCCGCGCATGTTCAGGCGAAACCAGCCTTTACGAGACCCCGGAGTTCCCATGACCCACAGCATCGACTCCGCAATCCCCGCAGCGGCAAGGTGGATTACCAGATCACGCCGCTGGACCCGCCCGCCCTGACCACCCACACCGAAGCCCTGCACGCCGGACAGGCCAAATGGCTGGAGATCGGCCTTGACGGCCGCATCCGCGCGATGGAGGCGCTGTGCGACGCGGTGGACCGCCATTACCAGCCGATCCTGGACCTGCTTTGCGCCGATACCGGGCGGCATGAATGGTCCGTGAACGAAATCGAGGGGCTGAAGGGCATCACCCGCATGCGTTGCGCCACCGCCGCCGAGGCAATGGCCGAGGCGACCGGCAACTCCTCGGACCCGGCCCTACGCTTCCAGCAGCAATATGTGCCCTATCAGCTGGTCGGCATCATCTCGCCCTGGAACTATCCGCTGATCCTGGCGATGATCGACGCGATCTGCGCGCTGCTGGCGGGCTCCGCCGTCGCGATCAAGCCCAGCGAGGGGACGCCGCGCTTCATCGCCCCCTTCCGCAAGGCCATCGCCGAGGTCGAACACCTGCGCGACGTGCTGGACGTGTTCGAGGGCGGGGCCGAGACCGGCGGCTGGCTCGTGGACCTGACCGACACGCTAGTCTTCACCGGCTCGGTCCCGACCGGGCGCAAGGTAAGGTGCAGGCACGCGCCGCCAGCCAGTTCAAGACCGCCTTCCTGGAACTGGGCGGCAGCGACCCGGTGGTTGTGCTGGACAGCGCCGATGCCGACATGGCGGCGGAAATCATCACCCGCGGCGCGACGGAAAACTCGGGCCGGCTTTGCTGCGCGATCGAGCGAGGCTACCACGGCATCCTCGACCAGGTGACCAAACGCACGGTCGCGCGGATGCAGGCGCTTGGCATGAGCATGCAGGACATCAAGCAGGGAGACTTGGCCCGGTGATCTTCGCCCGCCAGGCCGAGATCCCGCGCGCCCAGCTTGACAACGCCGTCGCCAAGGGCGCGCGCATCCCGACCGGGGGCCGCATCATCGACCACGAAAGCGGGCTGTGGTGCGAACCGACCGTGCTGGCCGACGTCACGCAGGACATGGCGGTGATGCGCGACGAGACCTTCGGCCCCATCGTGCCGATCATGAGCTTCGATACCGTGGACGAGGCCGTGCAACTGGCCAACGACACCGAATTCGGCCTGCCGGCGGCGATCATCGGCGACGAGGATGCCGCCATCGCGGTCGGCCAGCGCATCAATGCCGGCGGCATGTGGATCAACGATTTCGACACGATGAGGGGCGTCGGCGCGCGTGCCGAAAAGACCGCCTTCGGCTCGTCGGGCCTTGGCGGCAGCCGTTACGGCCATGGCGGCTTCCTGCGCTTCCTGTGCAAGAAGGCCATCGTGGTGCGCGGCGCGGCGGCGTGACGGAAAGGGGCGCTTCTGGCCGCACTCGCCAGCCATTGGCCCATCCCCTAGACTGGCGGCCTGGAATCACCGCCAGTCTAGAGACCCCCCGCCATGTCATCCCGCCCTCCGGGAATCAGCATCGTGATTCATCCCGATACCAAGGGGCTGTTCCGCGCCGCCCTTGTCGGGCCGGGCAGCGCGATACGCACGGCCCTCGAGATCATCGCCCAAAGCCCCGGCAACCATCTGCGCCGGATCGACAGTCGCTGGAACATCGCCTTCACCCGTGTCGATCTGCCCCCCGACGAGGGCACCGGCTGCTGGAAGCTGATCTCGATCGGCGACGAGATCTACATGATCGTCACCGATTGCGATTATGTCTCGACCCGCTTCGAGAAGGTCCCCTCGGAAGGGCTGGTCGAGTTCCATTTCCTGCTGGAAGGCTCGGTCGAACTGGCCATGCCCCGCCCCGAGGAACCCGGCCTGACCGCCTCGACCATCATGGCCTGCCACCAGGCGCCGGGGGTCAGCTACGACGTCTGCTGCCTGCCGGGGCGCTTCCGCATGATCAGCCTCTATGTCCGGCCCGAACTGTTGGCCGACAGCTTCGGCTTCGGCGCGCAGCCCGGCAGCCGGGCAGAGCGGCTGATGCGCCCGGCGGCGGGCGCGATGGCACTGGTCGAGGCCGCGACCACGGTCAAGATCGTCACCGCCCTGCGCGACGTCTTCGCGCTGGAATTCAACAGCCAGCGCGACCTGATGATGGTGGTGGCGCGCATCTTCGAACTGCTGTCGCTGACCACGGCGGCGCTGGAGGCCGATCCCGTGGACAGCAACAGCGGGATCGCCTTCACCGAGCGCAGACTGGCCATGTTCGCCCGCGCGCAAGAGATCCTGTCCGACGATGCCGGCGGGCGGCTAACCATCGCCGACCTGGCGCGCGAGCTTGGCACCAACTCGACCAAGATGCTGGCCGATCCCGACATCCCCATCGCCCCCATCGCGCATATGGTGGGCTACGACCACCAGGCCAGCCTCACCACCGCCTTCAAGACCCATTTCGGCCTGCCCCCAAAGAGGCGCGCAAGCTGGCCGCGCCTTCCGGCATCGGCGCCGATACGCAGGCTTGAGATAGGGGCTGGCCCCGGCGCGAAATCAGGCCGGGGGCCGGGTTCACAGCTCGGTGCGCACGCGCCACAGTTCGGGAAACAGTTCCACCTCCAGCATCCGCTTGAGATAAGAGATTCCCGCCGTGCCCCCGGTGCCGCGCTTGAAGCCGATCACGCGCTCGACCGTAGTGACGTGGTTGAAGCGCCAGCGGCGGAAGTAATCCTCGAAATCGACCAATTTTTCGGCGACTTCATAGGCTTCCCAGTATTTTGACGGATTGCGATAGATGGCGGCCCAGACCGCCATGACACCTTCGTTGAATGTCCATGCCTGCCACAGGTCCCGGTTTAGAACCTCTTCGGGGATTGGTAGCCCGGCACGCGCCAGACGCCGCAGCACCTCGTCATAAAGCGAGGGGCGGGCCAGTTCGGCCTTAAGCTTTTCCAGCAAGTCCGGTCGATGTTCATGCGGTTTCAGCATCGCGAGGTTGCGGTTGCCGACAGCATATTCGATCAGCCGGTATTGCCACGACTGGAAGCCCGAGGACTGCCCCAGATCGTCGCGGAACTCGGTATATTCCGAGGGGGTCATGGTGCGCAGTATGTCCCATGCGTTGTTCAACTGCTCGAAGATGCGCGAGACGCGCGACAGCATCTTCAGCGCCTCGGGCGCGCGGTCGGCGGCGATCATGTCCCGCGCGCCGTTCACCTCATACAGCGCCAGTTTCATCCACAATTCGGAGGTCTGGTGCTGGATGATGAACAGCATCTCGTCATGGGCGGTCGAAAGCGGCTTCTGCGCGGTCAGGATCTGGTCGATTTGCAGATAGTCGCCATAGGACATGCGCTGGCGGAAATCCATCTGCGCGCCGTCCCTGGAAGGATCGTAACTCATGTTCGCTCTCTCTTTTCGCTGAAATGGATGCTCAGGGAAAAGTGACTCGCTGGTCCAGAATGGCACATTGCCCGATCCGCCGCCACAGCGCGATCCAGCCCGAGGGGCGGCAGACGCAGGGAAGGATGCGCGCGCGGATCATGTCACCCGCGCCCGCGCCTTGAATTCGGGCCGGTCCCAGCGGCGTTCCTCCATGATCCGCGCCAGGATATCGACCGCGCGGTTGACATCGTCATGGCTGAGATACAGCGGCGTGAAGCCGACGGCGAAATCTGCGCCTTCGGCCGCGACGTGAAGCGGCAGTGCGCCCGCCGAATGGGACAGGTTCCAGATCGCCAGCGCGCCCTTTTCATGCGCGCGCGCCGTCAGCGCCTTCATGTCGTGGCGCCGCCCGGTGCGGCAATCGACCTCGGTGATCAGGATCGCGGCGACGGTTTCGCCGATGGCGTCCAGCACGGCCTCGGGATCGGCGATGCGCAGCTCGTAGCCCTGGCCCAGCGTCCTGACCAGCCCCTGCGCGATATAGAGGTCAGAGGGGAAGTTGCCGTTGTCCGAGAGAACCACGCGGCGGCAGGGGTTCATCTCGAAGGCCGAGGCCAGCGCCTGATAGACCTTGATCCACAGCGTGTCGCCCATCACCACGCTGCCGGGTTCAGCCCCAATCAGCCCGGCGATGCGGTCGCCCACGCGACGGGGCTGCTCCATCCAGCCGGCCTCGTTCCAGCCCCGGATCAGCATTCCGCCCCATTCCTCGCCGACGACGCGGCCCATCCGTTCCTTCACCGCAAGCGGCAGCGGCCCCAAAGAGTTGCTGTCCAGATAGATCACCCCTTCGGGCAGGTCGAACATCGCCCGTGTGAGGGAAAAATCGGTGGTCATGAGTCGCTATCCTGCTGCATGGGTCGATGCGTGACGCCTCCGGAGCGGTTGCCCGGAGGGCCCCCTGATCAGCCCGCGCTGTCCCTCGTTCCGGGTCGATCCTACGAAGAAACCGCGTGGCACCGCAACATCGCGGACACGCCCCGCGCTGGTTCTTTTAATGAATGTCGCCGGATCTTTTCAGATTTTGGGCAGCCCGCCGATACGGCTCGAACACGGCTTGGACGGCATCTCCCGTTTATTCTGCCCATGTCGGGCAGATTGTCACGGGACATTACTGCTGGCGCGCATTTTTCGGCCGACGCTTGCAGGTTGAGCGTGCCGACCGATGCAAATCCGGACAGTTCGTCCATGTCGAGGGTCTCTCCGGGATCTTCTCGTTCGTAACCGCGTGGGTGGTTGATCCGACTGTCAGTTCCGGCATGGACCTCGACTCGCCGCGTGCATCGCTCGCAGCCCTGGCCGAGACGATCAACGGCCTGTTCAAGGCCGAGGTCATCCATCGGCGCGAACCATGGCGCGGCTTCGAAGCGGCGGAATACGCCACGCTCGAATGGGTTGACTGGTTCAACAACCGCCTTCTGCTGGAGCCGATCGGGAACATCCCGCCCGCCGAAGCCGAGGCCAACTTCTACGCCGCGCTGGAAATTGAACCCTTGGCCGCGCAATAAAGCAAGTCAGCCTCTGGCAAGCACGGGCCGTTTTAGGGTGAACTGGCCTCCATTTCGGCCGGACAGTTGGGCGCTGCGCCCCGCACAGCTGGATCCTGACCTGTGTCCAGAAGGATTCCGATGACCTGGCTTGCCCTGTGGAGGCTTATTGCGAACGGACCGGCCCGGACGACTGGGCCGAGCCGATCAACGCGATGACGAACCTCGCCTTCCTGATCGCCGCCCTTGTTCTCTGGCCGCGGCTGCGCGGGCCAGAGATGGCGATGGGTCGGGCGCTGGCGGCGGTGCTGTTCGTGATCGGCGTCGGATCGCGGCTGTTCCACACCCATGCGAGCCAGCTGACCGGGTTGATGGACGTGCTGCCGATCCTTGGCTTCATCCTGCTCTATGTCTTCGCCGCCACCCGCGACTATTGGGCAGAGCCCCGGACAGCGCAGGAAGCGGACGGACTCGCGTCCTTGCTGAACTGCGAAAGCGGGAGCCCGCCGGTGTCACATGGACAGTCGGCGACAATACCCACGCGATTGCTCCCCGAAGCCATGCCGTAACCTCTAGGCCCGCACATAGTCCCCGGGCTGGATGGGTTCGGTTGTGTGTTGGTTGCGGGGGCTGGCAGCACCTGCTGCCATAAGATCTGTTCTCCCCTGTTCCATCGCAACACCGAGGATGCCGATCGACACGCCGCTTAGCTCCGCATAAACCTCCCCGCATTTCTCGCCGGACGCGACGTCCACCTCACCGATGGGGGTGCATAGCGCCTTGGCGAAGCGCACGATATCATGGCTGCAGTTGCCCGCCGATATTCGGATGAACATCCGGCACATCGGCGAGCGTCTCGGCCACGGCAGCAAGCGAGCCGGCTTATCCTTTGATATAGACGGTATGGGTCACGGTAAACTCATACAATCCATGCTTGCCGTCCGCCCCGCCGATGCCGGATTTGCGACGGCCGGCGTGGAAGCCCTGCATTGCCTCGAAATTCTCACGGTTGATATAAGTCTCGCCAAACTTCAACTCGCGCGCCGCTTTCATCGCGGCATTCAGATCGCGGGTATAGATGGACGAGGTCAGGCCATATTCGCTGTCATTGGCCAATGCGATGGCTTCGTCGAGACTGTCGACCGGTTGAACCGGCAGAACTGGACCAAAGGTCTCGCGGCGCATGATGTCCATTTCGGCATTCACCCCGGTAATCAACGTCGGCTCGTAATGGAACCCCTCGGGCAGGTCGGCGAGCTTGCCGCCTGTTACCACGGTCGCCCCCTGCTCGCATGCCCGGTCGACGGCGCCCGCCACCTTGTCCAGACCGGCCCGATTGATCAGAGGGCCCATGTCCAGATCATCCGTGACCGAAGGATCGCCATAGCGCGTTTCCTGAAACAAGGCCGCGAGCTTCTCGACCAGCGCATCGTGGACGGACCGTTCGACATAGACCCGCTCGGCACAATTGCAGACTTGCCCGGTGTTGATCACGCGCGAGGCATGAATCGCCTGCGCGGCCAGGTCGAGATCGGCGTCCTTCAGCACGATGGCCGGAGCCTTGCCGCCCAGTTCCAGATTGACCTTGGTCAGGTTTCGGCCCGCCGCCTGCATGATATGCGCACCCGTGCCGACGCTGCCGGTAAAGGTGATCAGGTCGATGCCGGGATGGGTCACCAATGCCTCGCCGGTTGTCGCGCCACGGCCGCCGATCAGGTTGAAAACCCCCTTCGGCAAGTCCGTTTCCGCCAGCAGTTCGGCGAATAGATAAGCGTTCAGCGGGGTTTCCTCGCTGGGTTTGATGACGATGGTATTGCCGGTCACCAGTGCCGGCGCCATCTTGCGCGCGATCAGGAAGAACGGAAAGTTCCAGGGCAGTATGCCCGCGACCACGCCGATGGGCTTGCGCAACAGCAACATGGTTTCATTCGGGCGATCGCTGGTCAGCACCTCACCCTCGATCCGGCGGGCCCATTCGGCCATGTAGTCGATGTAATTGGCGGTGAAATCGACCTCGACCTGGGCCAGGCCGCGCACTTTGCCCTGCTCCTTGACGATGACGTCGGCAAGCTCCAGGCGATGCTCGCGCAGCTTGGCCGAGACCTGGCGCAGATACCCCGCGCGCTCGATGGCGGGCAGCCTTTCCCAGCCGGCCTGCGCATGGCGGGCGGCCTTCACGGCAGCATCGACCTGGTCCGGCCCCGTGTCGGGGATTCGGCCCAGAAGCCTGCCGTTGGCGGGGTTCAGCACCTCGATTACTCCGGTGCCGCTCTCCACGAACGCGCCGTCGATATAGTTGCGGTAGTCCTGCGGCTCACCCTGGAAAGCCTTGGCGGGAATGCGGGTCATATCGGGTTCCTCCTCCGAAGTCATGAAACGGGTCAGGTAGCCGTCGCGCCATAGCGCGGGCGCAGGCGGCTGATGTCGAAAACCTTGGCATCGACGCGGGTAGGCTCGCCGGTGATCAGGTCGGCCATCAACTGGCCCGCACCGGGGCCGATGCCGAAGCCGTGTCCCGAAAAGCCCGAGGCGACGTGCAGGCCGGGGACGGTATGGACGGGGCTGATGACGGGGATCGCGTCCGGCGTCGCGTCCATGACGCCCGCCCATTCGCGGCGGACGCGGGCACTCGCGAAGCGCGGAAAGGCACGGCCGAGATTCTTCAGCGCCTTGCGGGTAAAGCCGGGCACGGCAGGCGGGTCCATGACCCGGCAAGCCTCGAACGGGGTAGCCTCATCCGCTCGCCAGGATCGCCGGATCAGCGCTTCCTGCAGGAAGATCCCGTTCAGGCGCAGGCTCAACTCGCGCCAGGTGGTCAGGAAGGTCGGGAAGAACTCGGTCAGCAGCCGGAAATGATCCGGCGTCAGGGGGGCAAGGTTCTTGTTCCTGACCGCCACGGTGAACCCGCCATCCAGCCGCTTGCGATAGGCAAAGTCCCCTGCCCCGACCGGCATGTCCGTCAGCCCTTCGACCCCGTCTACGCAGGCCACCGGGCCGATCACCTTCAGTTGCGGAAAATCCAGCCCCATGTTGCCAAGGAACAGCCGCGACCAGATCCCCCCGGCGACGACCGCCACCTGGCAACGGATCGTGCCGCGTTCGGTCACCACGGCGCTGACCCGCCCGGCCGAGGTCTCGACCGTCCGCACCGCGCAGCCGGTCAGGATATGGGCGCCCTTTTCGCGCGCGGCCTCGGCGATGGCGGGAACTGCGATCCACGGTTCGGCCCGCCCGTCCGAGGCAGTATGCAGCACGCCCAGGATACCGCCATTGTTGCCCGGCAGCTTTTCGGCGATCTCGGCCTGCGACAGCATCCGCGCGTCCAGCCCGTGGCGGCGGCCGATCTCTTCCCAGGCCAGCCAGCCTTTCAGGTCGCGGCGGTTATAGGACAGGTAGCTGATGCCGGTGCGGCGCCAGCCGGTGTCGCGCCCGATGCGTTCGTTCATCTGCGACCACATCTCGACCGAATGCATACACAGGGGCAATTCGCGTTCATCCCGGCCCATCTGCCGCGTCCAGCCCCAGTTGCGGCTGGACTGTTCACCCGCGATCACGCCCTTTTCGCAAAGCGCGACCGAGATCCCGCGTTCGGCCAGTTCCAACGCGGTGGTGACTCCGATGATGCCCCCGCCGACGATCACCACATCGACCGCAGCAGGAAGGGTATCGTCACCTGGAAAGGGGGCGACGGGAATGGAAAGCATGGACATGGATGTTGGCTCGCATCGTCAGAATGGGGACTGGCGTCATTGCCAGTCTTCCCCGGAGTCCAGGACAAAATGATCGTCCGAGATTTCAAGATAGCGCCGGACGGGGCGACGATAGTCCGGCGGGCGGACGGGGCTGCGCAGTTCGGTGACTACAGCTGCACCGCGCTGGTGACGCCGGGCCGGATCGGGCACCGGAACCGCGCCCAGCAACCGCCGCGTATAGGGATGGCGCGGATTCTCGAAAATGGCCGCGCGCGGGCCGATCTCGACGATCTCGCCCAGATACATCACCGCGATCCGGTGGCTGATGCGTTCGACCACCGCCATGTCATGGCTGATGAACACGAAGCCCAAGCCCATTTCCTGTTGCAGGTCCATCATCAGGTTGACGACCTGCGTCTTCATCGTCACATCCAGCGCCGAAACCGCCTCATCGGCCACGATGACCTTGGGCTTCATCACCAGGGCCCGCGCGACGCAGATGCGCTGACGCTGGCCTCCCGAGAATTCATGCGGATAGCGCCCGGCCATTTCCGGCTGCAACCCGACGCGGGTCAGCAGCGATGCGGCAATCTCGCGTTGCTCGGTCGCGCTCGCCTTGCCGTGGATGCGCAACGGCTCGGTTATCGCCTCTCCGATGCGCAGGCGGGGGTTCAGGCTGGCATAAGGATCCTGGAAGATCATCTGGATGTCATGGGCGCGTTCGACCGCCGGGATGGCGCCCAGCTCGCGCCCGGCCAGCACGACCCGGCCTTCGTCGCGGTCGTGCAGCCCGGTGATCAGCTTGCCGGTGGTCGATTTCCCGCAACCGGATTCGCCGACGATGGACAGCGTCTCTCCCTGTCGCAGGGTAAAGCTGACGCCTTCGACCGCATGAACGCGGGCGATGGTGCGCTTCAGAATCTTGCTCTGGATGGCAAAGCGCTTGGAAAGGTCGCTGACCTGCAACAGATAGGGCGGCCCCTCGCGCAGCGTGTTGGAACGACGCTCGGGCTCACGCAGTTTGCCGCTGGCGATGTCAAAGACCGGATAGGGCGTCGGCACCGCATTGCCGGTCATCGAGCCCAGACGGGGCACGGCAGAAAGCAGCGCACTGGTATAAGCCTTGGCAGGGTGGCGGAAAATCTGCTCGGTCGTGCCGGATTCGATTACGTCGCCGTGATACATGACCAACGTGCGGTCCGAGACCTCGGCCACGACGCCCATGTCATGGGTGATGAAGATCACTCCCATGCCGCTTTCGGCCTGCAGCTCCTTGATCAGGTCCAGGACCTGCGCCTGGATCGTCACGTCCAGTGCCGTCGTCGGTTCATCGGCGATCAGCAGATCGGGCTGGCAAGCCAGGGCGGCCGCGATCATGACCCGCTGCCTCATGCCGCCGGAAAACTGGTGCGGGAAATCGTCGTAGCGGCTTTTGGCCGAGGGAATGCGCACGCGATCCATCATCGCCAGCGCCTCGGCGCGGGCCTCGGCCTTGCCGATACGACGATGCGTCAGGATCGATTCCGCGATCTGCGCGCCGATGGTCATCACCGGGTTCAACGAGGTCATCGGCTCCTGGAAGATCATCGAGATCCGGTCGCCCCGGATGCGCTCCATCTGGCGTTCGTCCAATTGCAGCAGGTCGATGCCCCGGAACAGCGCCTGCCCCGAGATGCGCGAATTGTCGCGCGGCAGCAGCTGCATCAGCGCCATCGAGGTGACGCTTTTGCCCGAGCCGGATTCACCGACGATGGCCAGCGTCTCGCCCCCGCTGACCGAGAAGCCGACATCGCGGACAACATCGTTCCATTGGCCGCCGCGGCGAAAGCCCACGGTCAGGCCCTGGACCTGCAGCAGCGGATGTTCTGCGGATTGCGTCACCGTCATGTTCTCCCGATTGCGGCTCATGCGCCCGATTCCCGTCTGGGATCGAAGAGCTGCCGCAGGTGGTCGCAAAAGGCGTTCAGGACCAGCACCAGCACGATCAGCGACAGGCAGGGCGCCAGCAGCAGCCATGGTTCCTGCGCGAAGGTCGAGCGTGCGGTGCCGATCATCATGCCCAGGGACGGCTGTGGCGGCAGCACGCCAAGGCCCAGGAACGACAGGCCGGATTCCAGGATCACCGACATCACCACGACGAAGCTGAACTGCACGAACAGCGGTCCGACGATATTGGGCAGGATCGTGCGAAAGATGATGCGGGTCGCCGATGCACCCATCAGGCGCGTGGCGTCGACGTAATCCTGCCCGCGCACGGTCATCACGCTGGCATGGGCCACGCGGGTGAAGCTGGGCACGAAGACCAGCGCCAGCACCGGCACCAGCGTGGACGGGCCGGCACCGTAAAGCGTCGCGGCCAGCATCGCCAGCAGCAGCGGCGGAAAGCACAGGATCACATCCATCACGCGCATCGACAGCGCCTCGGAAAAGCCGCGGACATACCCCGCGACCACGCCGACCGAGACACCGATCACCGCCGAGATCATCGCCGCGCCTCCCGATATCAGGATGGCCGAGCGCAGCGCGTGGACCAGCCGCGACAGCAGGTCGCGCCCGTACTCGTCCTGTCCCAGCGGATGCGCTGCCGAGGGTCCGCCAAACCGCGCCGCCACATCCATGGCCAGAGGATCGGCCAGAGGCAGCAGCGGCCCGATAAAGGCTATGGCCAGGATCAGCGCCAGCAGGATGCCCGATGGGCTTTGGAAAGCCTGTTTCATTTGCGCACCCTCGGGTCGGTGATGCCGTAGATGATGTCGACCAGCAGGTTCAGCCCGATATAGAAGGCCGAGACGACGACCAGCACGCCAGTGACCACCGGGTAGTCGCGCGCGTTCACGCCCGCGACCAGCATTCCCGACAGGCCGGGCCAGTTGAACACGGTCTCGACCAGCACCGTGCCGGCCAGGAGGCCGCCCAGTTGCAGCGCGAACACGGTGATGACCGGCATCAGCGCATTGCGCAGGGCATGGCGGATGATCACCCGGCGGGCGGGAACCCCCTTGGCCCGCGCCGTGCGGATGAAATCCAGCGGCAGCACGTCCAGCATCGATGCCCTGGTGATGCGGAAGACGATGGCGGACAGGCCGATGGCGATGGTCGCGGCCGGCAGGACCAGCAGTTGCAGATGCTTGCCCGGATCGCGCGAAAACGGCACGAAGCCTCCCGCCGGCAGCCAGCCCAGGACCTGGGCGAACAGCACCACAAGCAGCGTGCCCAGCACGAAGACCGGCACCGACTGCGCCGTCCCTGCCACCACCGCCGCACCCCGCGAGAAGCGGCCCCTGGGGCGCAGCGCCGACAGCACCCCCGCCGGAATGCCGATCAGGAGGCTGAGGATGCCCGCCGCCGCGATCAGTTCCAGCGTGCGCGGCAGGCGGCGCATCACCTCCTGGCCGACCGAGCTGCCATCGACCATCGAGGCGCCCAGATCGCCTCTCAGAATCCCCATGACGTTGTGGGAATACTGCTCGGGCAGCGGGCGATCGAGGCCGAGCTGCTCGCGCAGCATCTGCACCATCAGGGGATCGGGCGAACCGCCGTCCTGCGCCAGCAGCAGTTCGGCCGGATCGCCCGGCACGAAATGGATGGACAGGAAGACCAAGGAAACAACCACCCAAAGCATGACGAGGCTTTGGGCCAATCGTCGGACAAACCACCCCATCAGGTCGCCTTTCGTCTGGTTATCGGACGCTGGGCCGTTCAGCCCAGCTTCAGCTTGTCGAACAGCACCGAGGAGAACGGAGACAGTTGGTCGGGCAACATGGCGAGATCCTGCACGCTCGCCTTGGCGGCGAAACCCGTCGCGCGATAGCACAGGCCGCAGAAGGTGGTCGCCTCCAGCACCATCTGGTCGGCCCGGCGATAGATATCCACGCGCTTGGCTTCATCCATCTCGCTGCGCCCCTGCGCCAATGCCTCGCCGAGGCCCTCGACCTCGAAATTGCGGCTGCGCAGGTAAGTGGGCGACAGCGAGGGATCGACCAGCGTCGTGACCGCATCGGGGTCGAGGTTGTCCAGCCCGATGCCCTGCACCGCGAAATCGCCCGCGCCCTGGTTGCCAAGGTTCACCCGCGTCGCCCAATCGGGCATTGTCAGGTTGACGGTGATGCCGATCTCGGCCAGTTGCGCCTGCACCAGCACCGCCGTGTCGCGATGCATCGAATATTGCGACGTCGAAAGCAGCGAGACGGTCAAGCCGTTCTCGTGGCCGGCCTCTTTCAGCAACGCCTTGGCGCGTTCGGGGTCATAGCCCCAGAAGGCGGCCTGGTCGTCATGGCGGTAGGGGCTGCCGGCGGCGCGCGGCAGGCCCGTCATCTCGGCGCCGAAGCCGAAGAAGATCGACTTGACGAACTCGTCGCGACGCAGGCCGAAGGCCACCGCCTGCCGCAGGCGCGGATCGGCAAAGACGCCGCCGCCGTTGAAGCTGAGATACATGAAGGCGCCCGCATCGACCTTGTGCAGAGCCAGAGCCGGATCGGCCTCGATCGCGGCCATGGCCGACCAGGGCACATAGTCGATCATGTCCACATCGCCCGCGTTCAGCGCCGCTACCCGGGCGCTTTCATCGACATAGGGCGTGATGGTGATGCCGGCCAGGGTGGGCAGGCCGGGCTTGAAGTAATGCTCGTTCGGCTCCAACTCGATCGAGACGCCCTTTTCCGCATAGGCGATGCGATAGGGACCGGCGCCGATCCCCTGATCCTCGGCATCGGTCGAACCGGCCTTGAGGATCGAGAGGAACGGAAACGTCATCAGCGCCGGCAGCGTGGCCAGCGGTTCATCCGTGGTCAGGCGGAAATTGCGCTCGTCTATGACCTCGAAGCCGGTGACGGGGCGCAGGGCGTCGAACATATAGGCGCCCGAACCGTCTGCCTGGATCTGCTGGAAGGTCCATTCCACATCCTGCGCCGTGACCGGGCTGCCGTCGTGGAAATGCGATTCGCGCAGGGTAAAGCGCCATGTCTCGGGCGTCTCGTTGTCCCAGCTTTCGGCCAGTTCGCCCACCAGCTGCCCCTGCTCGTCGTAGTTGATCAGGGTGCGATTGATCAGCGAACACAGCAGATGCCCCGAATAGCCGACATTCACCCAGGGACGCAGATGTGGCGGATAGGTCGAAAGCCCGACCCGCAGGGTCTGCCCCCCTTGCGCCTGGGCGAAACGCCCGCCAAGCGCCAGCACCGCGCCCGACATCGTGGCGATCTTCAACAAGTTCCGTCTGTTCAATTGCATGACCTTGCTTCCCTGCTGTCGCCCCTGTGCCAGGGCGGTTTTCCAAGGCCCCTTCGACAGGTCCGCATGGGAGGTGCCGCCGGGCTTTCACTGATGGAAGGGTAGCGATTCATTTTTTCCTCGGTCAAGTATATTCCATTTATCAGATGACAATTTGTAATAAATTCTTATTAACAGAATATAATGCATGGTACTGCTCATCTTTTGGGCAGATTCCTGGACTTCATATCCATTTAATTCTTGTAATCAGAATATATTATAGTTTTTATACCTGATTCAAGAATATGATTGACCATGCGAGCGCTCTGTCCTGATATGGCTCCATGTCAAACCAGGGCAGACGGGCCGGCGCCGAGGGGCTGCCGCGCCTGAACGCCTAGCAACGAATGCAGGAAAAAACCCATGACTTGGCGTATCGGCGTGGATTCGGGCGGCACCTTCACGGATGTCTGCCTCTTCGATGACACCTCGGGCGAGGTAACGATCTGGAAAGTCTCATCGACCCCCGACGATCCGTCGCGCGGCATTACGCAAGGGGTAGCCGAAGGGCTGGAACAGGTTTCTGCCAGCGCCGAGACCATCAGCTTCCTGGGACATGGCACGACCGTTGCCACCAATGCGCTGATCCAGGGCCGCGGGGTCAAGACCGGCCTCATCACCACCGACGGCTTCCGCGACTTGCTGGAAATCGGCCGCCAGAAACGGCCCGACCTTTATGACCTGCAAGCCGACAAGCCCGAAACCCTGGTCACGCGCGACCTGAGGCTGGGGGTGGCCGAGCGCGTGCGCGCCGACGGCTCGGTCGAAGAGGCGCTGGACGAAGGCGCCTTCCGCGAAGCGGTGCGGGAACTGAAGGCACAGGGGGTCAAATCGGTCGCGGTCAGTTTCCTCTACAGCTTTCTCAACGACGCGCATGAGCGCCGTGCGGCCAAGATCATCGCCGAGGAGTTCCCTGACGCCTTTACCGCGATCTCCTCCGATATCGCGCCCGAGTTCCGCGAATACGAGCGCCTGTCCACCACGGTCGTCAACGCCTATCTGGGCCCGGTGATGCAGGGCTATGTCCGCGCGCTGAAGAAGAAGCTGACCGATCTGGGCCTGAAGGTCGCGCCGCAACTGACGCAGTCGAACGGCGGCGTGATCGCCTTCGACACGGCGGCGGAAATGCCGGTGCGCACAGTGCTTTCCGGTCCCTCGACCGGCGTGGTCGCCGCGCAGGCCATCGGGCGGATGACCGGCATCGACAACCTGATCACCTTCGACATGGGCGGCACCAGTTCCGACGTCGCACTGCTGTCGGGCGGAGAATGCCGCGTGGTCAACGAGGCCGTGGTCCATGGCTATCCCCTGAAGGTGCCGATGCTGGACATCCATACGGTGGGCGCAGGCGGCGGTTCGATCGCCTATGTCGACAACGGCGGGCTTCTGAAGGTCGGACCGAGAAGCGCGGGCGCCAATCCCGGCCCGGCCTGCTATGGGCTAGGCAATGACGAACCCACCGTCACCGACGCCAATGTGGTCTTGCAGACGCAGAACCCCGAATATCTGCTGAACGGGCGGATGAAGATCGACCGCACCCTGTCCGTGGCCGCGATCCAGAAGCTGGCCGACAGGCTGGGCATGGAGATGCTGGAGACCGCAAACGGCATCCTCGACATCGTCGTCGCCAACATGGCCAAGGCGATCCGGGTGATCTCGGTCCAGCGGGGACATGATCCGCGCGACTATACGCTGGTGGCTTTCGGCGGGGCGGGGCCGGTCCAGGCCGCGCGCCTGGCGCGCGAACTGGGCATGAGCCGGGTGCTGATCCCGCGCACGCCGGGCGTGCTATGCGCGCTGGGGCTGCTGATGACCGACCTGCGCAGCGACTTCTCGGCAACCAGCCTGATGCGACTGGACCAGGCGACGCCCGAACAGGTCCAGGCGATCTTCGACGACCTGCGCGCCCGCGCCCGCGCCTGGTTCGAGGCCGAAGGCATCGCGCATCCCGCCCGTGTCCTGAATCTTGCCGTCGACGTGCGCTATGCCGGACAGAACTATGAAATAGCCGTGGCTCTTCCCGACGGCCCCGTCGACGCCGCAACCTTCGACACCATCCGCGAGGGTTTCCTGGCCGCGCATCGCCAGCTCTACGGTTTCGTGGCCGAGGGCGAGCCGATGCAGCTTGTCACTTTCCGCGCCGCCGCCAGCGGGCTGGTGCAAAAGGCCGATTTCGTGCCCCAGCCGCTGGAAGGCGACGATGCCAGCGCGGCCGTCACCGGCTCGCGGCCCGTCTGGATGCTCGAGGCGCACGATTTCGTCGAGACCACTCTTTACGACCGCGCATTGCTGAAGCCGGGCAATGTCGTCCGCGGCCCGGCGATCATCGACCAGATGGATTCCACCAGCGTCGTTCCCCCCGGCATGGCCGCGACGGTCGATCCCTATCTGAACCTCATCCTGGAGGCAGCCAAGTGAACATGATCCCCCAAGTGAAACTGAACCCGATCACCGTCGAGGTCATCGGTTCGGCCTTCGCCTCGACGGTCGAGGAAATGGGCGAGGCGCTGGTGCGCGCCTCTTATTCCACCAATATCAAGGAGCGTCGCGACTGTTCGACAGCGCTGTTCGACGCCGAGGGTCGGATGCTGTGCCAGGCCGAGCATATCCCCATGCATCTGGGCAGCTTCATCGGCTTCGTCCCCTATGTCCTGCGCCATTTCGGGCAAGACGGGATCCAGCCGGGCGACGTGTTCATGGGCAACGACGCCTATGAGGGGGGAGGCACCCACCTGCCCGACATCGTCCTGGCCGAGCCGGTCTTCGTCGAGGGCAAGCTGGTCGCCTGGGCGATCAACACCGCGCATCATTCGGATTTCGCGGATCGCGGCCATGCACATATCTATCAGGAAGGGCTACGCATTCCGCCCGTGAAACTGTACCGGCGGGGCGAGCTGCAAGAGGACATACAGCGCCTGTTCCTGCTGAACTGCCAGGTTCCGGCAGAGCGCATCTCGGACCTTCGGGCACAGTTGGCCGCAAACCGGCTGGGCAATATTCGCATGACCGAGCTTTGCGGCAAATACGGGCTGGACACCGTGCTGGCCGCAGGTTCCGAATTGATGGACTACGCCGAGCGCAAGATGCGCGCCGGCATCAGCGCGATCCCCGACGGGCGCTATGCCTTCTCGGACGTCTTCGACAGCGAATCGCTGGAGACGCCATTGGAAATGTCTGTGACCATCGAGGTCAGGGGCGACGAGATCGCGCTGGATTTCACCAGCCCGCCGCAGGTCCGCGCCGGCCTGAACGTCGTCTATACCGCACTGCTGGCGACGGTCTATTACGCGGTCAAGACCGTCGTGGACCCGACGGTCCTGCCGAATGCGGGCCTGGCCCGGCCGATCACCGTCACGGCCGGCGAAGGCACGCTGCTGCGCTGCGCCCATCCGGCGGCTGTCGATGGCCGCATCACCGCCTGCCAGCGGGTCGTGGACCTGATCCACGGCGCACTGGCCCCGGTCGTGCCCCACCGTGTCACCGCAGCCTCGAACGGCTCGGTCGCGGTCGCCAGCTTCGACGGGCGGCGCCAGGATGGCTCGCTGTGGGTCTATCTGGAAACGATCGGCGGCGGGTTCGGCGCGCGCCACAACAAGGACGGACTGGACGGCGTGCATGTGCACATGACCAACACCTCGAACCTGCCGGTCGAGGCGCTCGAGAACGAATATCCCATCACGCTCCGGCGCTATGAACTGGTGGACGGCTCGGGCGGGAACGGGCAATTCGTCGGCGGCATGGGCCTGCGCCGCGTCTATCGCGCCGAAAAGCCCTGCCGCGTGCAGGTGATGGGCGCACGCCTGACTTCGCAGCCCTGGGGGCTGGACGGCGGCAATCCGGGCGCCAGCGGCTATTTCACCCTGAACGGCGCGCGCAGCGGGTTCGAGCGCGCGTCCGTGGACCTGGCGCCGGGCGACATTCTCGAGATCGTGACCCCCGGCGCGGGCGGCTATGGCGACCCGGCCCTGCGTGATGCGACATCCCGCGTGCGGGACTTGCGGGAAAAACGCTTTGCATAGAGGCGCAATGCTTGACTTGCCCGCCGTTCCGGCCAAACCCGGATGGCGGGCAGACCTCAGCTGGAGCGACATTTGGCCAGACAATCCTCTTCGAATGCCGGGCGGGCGGCGGAAATCCTGATCCTGCTGGGACAGGCCGACCGCAAGGGCATGGCGCTGGCGGCCCTGGCAGCCGCCACGGGCGAGGCGAAATCCTCGGTCCACCGGACACTGGTGGCATTGGCCGAATACGGGCTGGTCGTGCAAAACGGCAATCGCGGCAATTACATGCTGGGGCCGGCCACCTATGCGCTGGCTCATCGCAGCCTTGGCGTGAACGAGATCGTCGCCACATATCGCCCGGCCCTCATCGACATCACCGGGCGCACCCAATTCTCGACCTATCTCATGGTGCGTTCAGGGCTGGATACGATCTGCCTGGATTACCAGATGGGTCAGATCGTCGCGCAACCCTATGTCTCGGGCATCGGCGGGCGGATCCCGATGGGGGTCGGCATCTCGGGTGTCTGCATTCTCGGCATGATGGACGCACGCAGCCGCGACCGCTGCCTGGACCTGCTGGAGGATCGCCTGGCCCAATGGGATCTGACCCGGCCGCAAATCGAAGCGGAAATAGCCGAGTTTCAGCGCCTGGGCTTCATGCGGGGCATCCGCCGCAGCGCGGGCATCGAAAGTCTGACGCTGACCGTGCCGATCAACAATGACCACCTGCGCGGGATGGAGACCGCGATTTCGCTTCTGGCACCGCTGAACATCCTTGACGCCGCTGGCGAGCGGGCGGCGATCGCCGTCATGCGCGACGCCATCTCGACGGCCGAGCGACATGCCAGTTCCCCGACCCGCAGCGACGATATGTCTGGCAGATGACCCGAATGGAAGAAAGCATGACGCGAACCGTGATGATTTCCGGCGCCTCGCGCGGGATTGGCGCCGCGATTGCGCAACGGATGCAGGCGGCGGGCTGGAATGTCAGCCTCGGCCTGCGCCGTCCCGAGACGGCAGGCCCTGACACGCCGCAGCGCCTTGCCTGCCGCT
The DNA here is from genome assembly GCF_006386455.1 of Paracoccus sp. FO-3. NCBI lineage: Bacteria > Pseudomonadati > Pseudomonadota > Alphaproteobacteria > Rhodobacterales > Paracoccaceae > Paracoccus > Paracoccus sp. FO-3. The sequence continues at coordinate 38,807 of NZ_VCBQ01000017.1, forward strand.
ATGACGCGCTGGAGCCGGATTCGGAGCGCGCCTGGATCCGCGCAACCATCGCCCGGTTCGGCCGGCTGGATGGGCTGGTGCTGAGCGCAGGCATCCACAGCCGCGCCACCGTGCTGGAGGCCGCCGACGAGGAATTCGATCAGTTGATCGCAGTGAACGTGAAATCGCCGATGCGGCTGGCCCGGCTTGCATGGCCGCATCTTGAAGCCCTGCCGGACGGCAAGCCGCATCCTGGCCGGATCGTGCTGATGTCCTCGCTGTCGGGCAAGCGGGTGAAATCGGCAGGTTCGGGCCTTTACGGCATTTCCAAGTTCGCGCTGATGGGACTGGCGCAGGGCCTGCGACAATGCGGGCGCGACAATCGCGTGCGCACCACCGCGATCTGTCCCAGCTTTGTCGCGACGGACATGGCGGCAGGCGTCGTCCAGGACATGTCCGAACTGACCCGGCCCGAAGACATAGCCGCCATCGTGGAAACCGTCCTGGGCCTGCCTCCCACCGCCTCGGTCGCCGACATTCCCGTCCACTGGTCGGTCGAGGATTGCTATTGAGGAACATGGCCATGCGATCATCACCGCTGATCTTTGCCGCCGAGGCGCTGGCGGCGCCGGAAGGAACCATCTTCGTCGACACCCGCCCCAGGGAGGATTGGGCAAAGGCGACGATTCCCGGCGCCACCTGCCTGAACGTCTACGACTATTTCATCGCCCACAGCGACGAGAGGGGCATTGCCGCGATGGTGGCCGGCGCCCGCGCGGCGTTCCGGCAGCTTGGCCTCGACCGGGCGCCGCTGGTCGTTTTCTTCGAAGAGCAAACGGGGATGCGGTCGCCGCGCGGGCTATGGTTCCATGAGCTTTGCGGCTTCGACGGCGGCCGCATTCTCGACGGCGGGCTGGCTGCCTGGCGCGCGGCGGGCGGTGGGACCGCCGCCGGAGCCGGTGCGACCGGCAGGATCGGCGACGGCGATCCAGCACAGGCAGGCGCCTTTCGCAGCGAACTGGTCGCAGCCACCGAGGAATTGCTGGAGCCGGGTGCGCCGGAGTTGCATGTCCTGGACGCACGCCGCCCAGCCGAATGGGACGGAAGCTATGTCCACGCCTGCTGCGCCCGCGCGGGCCGCATCCCCGGCGCGGACCTGCTGTTCTATGAAGACCTGTTGCAGGACGGCCGCTATCGCAGCCCCGACGATATCCGCCGCATCGCCGCGGCGGCGGGCTTTGGGCCGGGCCAGCGCATCGTCACCTATTGCCACCGGGGTGCACGGGCGGCGACCACGCTTTACGGGCTGCGCTCGGCCGGCTTCGACAATGTCGCCATCCATCCCGGCAGTTGGCACGAATGGGCAGGCGAGCCCGACCTGCCCGCCGTCGAAGGAACCGGCGCCTTCGTCCACCGCTGAGGCGTGGAAGCACGAGGGGTGCCGGAAATGCGGCGCCCCCTCCCCGTCACGATGGCCGGGTCACAGCTTCGCAAGCTGCTCGGCATGGGGATAAAGCGCCGGCGAGCCGCCCGTGTGCAGGAACAGCACCCGCGCCCCCTTCGGAATCGTGCCGTCCTCGACCAGCCCCAGAAGGCCCGCCATGCCCTTGCCGGTATAGACCGGGTCCAGCAGCAGCCCCTCTTGCATGGCCAGCCGCTTGATCGCGGCATTGCCCGCCTCGGAGGGCACGGCATAGGCCTCGCCGAAATAGCCGGTCTCGACATGGATCTCCTCGGGCCGCCACACCCGGTCCAGCCCAACCAGCTTGGCCCCCTCGGTCGCCATCGGCGCGATGCGGTCGGGAAAGGGGACGGCCGAGCCCGAAACAGCGATGCCGATTGCCTTGGTGCCGGGCCAGTATTGCGTCAGGCCGATCTCGATCCCGGCCAGCGTGCCGCCGGACCCGACGGCAGTGACGATGACATCCGGCGCAGGCAGGGCAAGGGCGGCGAATTGCTCGGCCAACTCGCGCACCGCGCTGGCATAACCCAGCGCGCCAAGCGGCGTCGCCCCGCCGACCGGCATGATATAGGGTTCCTGCCCCCGTTCGCGCGCACGGTCGGCATGGGCCTGCATCCGCGGCCCGATCAGGTCGAAATAGGCGTCGGGGTCCAGAAACTCGATCTCGGCCCCGAACAGCCGGTCGAGCAACAGGTTCCCCTGAAAGCCGGACGGTTCATTGCCGCGCAGCACCAGGACCGGGTGCATGCCGAAATGCCGCGCCGCCGCCGCCGTCATGCGGGCGTGGTTCGACTGGTGCCCGCCCGTGGTGATCAGCACCTTCACCCCCCGCGCCACGGCATCGGCCATCAGGTATTCCAGCTTGCGCACCTTGTTCCCGCCGCCGCCGAAGCCGGTGTAATCGTCGCGCTTGACGAACAGCTCGATCCCCAGATCCGCGCCCAGCCGCATCAGCCGCTCCACAGGCGTCGGTGCGAATGCAAGCGGGATCTTCGGGACATCTCCAAGTTTCATCGTGCCATCTTCCTGTGCAGATTGCGTCCTCTTGCGGGGACATGGGCAAGGCAATGCCCCCTGGATGGGAAAAACCTTGCATTGCCTCGGTTATGAATGAAGATATATCATATATTGATATTGGCAAGCCGCTCCGGCCATCGCGTGCATCTCGGCGCGCATCGCTACGGAGCACAGCCAGAAGACGCGAGGAGTGCCGATGACAGACCCCGTGCTTTCCGTCGCCGACCTGCGTGTGGCGTTTCGCGGCCGTCGCGGCTGGACAGAGGTCGTGCATGGCCTGGATTTCGACATCGCCCCCGGCGAAACGGTGGCGCTGGTCGGCGAAAGCGGCTCGGGCAAAAGCGTGACCTCGCTGGCGGTGATGCGGTTGCTGGACCCGGCCGCCAGCAGGATCACCGGCTCGGTCCGGCTGGAGGGGCGCGACCTGCTGTCCCTTTCCGAAGGCGCGATGCGCCGCATCCGGGGCGACCGGGTCGCGATGATCTTCCAGGAACCGATGACCTCGCTGAATCCGTCGATGAAGATCGGCGAGCAGATCGCCGAGGTTCTGACGACCCATCGCGGCATGGACCGGCAGAAGGCCATGGCGGAAACCGTTCGACTGCTGGAGCGGGTGCGCATCCCGGCGGCCAAGCGGCGAATGCTGGAATATCCGCACCAGTCCTCGGGCGGGATGCGGCAGCGCTTCATGATCGCCATGGCCCTGGCCTGCCGGCCGCGCCTGCTGATCGCGGACGAGCCGACCACCGCGCTGGACGTGACGGTGCAGGCGCAAATCCTGGAGCTGATCCGCGAATTGCAGGCCGAAGAGCAGATGGCGGTGCTGTTCATCACCCATGACATGGGCGTCGTGGCCGAGGTGGCGGATCGCACGCTGGTCATGCTGCGCGGCGATGCGGTCGAACAGGGGCTGACCGCCGAAATCTTTGCCCATCCGCAGCAGCCTTATACCCGCGCGCTTCTGGCAGCCGTGCCCCGGCTCGGCTCGATGGCCGGAACCGGCCGGCCGGCGCGATTCCCGCTGGTCGATGCGGCAACCGGCGCGGCCAGTCCCGGAACCGAATTGCCCGACACCCTGCGCGGCACGGCGCCGCTGCTCGAGGTGCGCGGGCTGACCACCCGCTATGATGCCGGCACGGACCTCCCGGGCCGGACGCAGGCGCGCGTTCATGCGGTCGAGAACGTCTCTTTCGACATCCGGCAGGGAGAGACGCTGGCCCTGGTGGGCGAATCCGGTTGCGGCAAATCCTCGACCGGGCGCTCGATCCTGCGGCTGACGCAGCCCTTCTCGGGCTCGGTAAGACTGGACGGGACCGAGCTGCTGGAGCTTGACCGCCCGGCCCTGCGCCGAATGCGGCGGCAGATGCAGATGATCTTCCAGGACCCCTTCGCCAGCCTCGATCCCCGTCGCCGGGTCGGCGATGCCATTGCCGAGCCGATGGTGACGCATGGCCTGGCGCGAGGATCGGAACTGAAGGACAGGGTCGCGGACCTGCTGACGCAGGTCGGGCTTTCCCCCGACATGGCGCGGCGTTTCCCGAACGAGTTCTCGGGCGGGCAACGGCAGCGCATCTGCATCGCCCGCGCCCTTGGCATCGCGCCGAAGCTGATCGTCGCGGACGAGGCGGTGTCCGCGCTGGACGTGACCGTCAAGGCGCAGGTGGTGAACCTGATGCTGGATCTTCAGGCCGAGCTTGGCCTGTCCTATCTGTTCATCAGCCATGACATGGCGGTGGTCGAACGGATCAGCCACCGCGTCGGCGTGATGTATCTGGGCGAGATCGTCGAGATCGGCCCTCGCGAGGCGATCTTTGGAGCCCCCGCGCATCCCTATACCCAGCGACTGCTCCAGGCGATCCCGGTACCCGACCCCGCCCTTCGCGGCAACCGACCCGCCGGTGAGTTGCGCGAGTTGAAAAGCCCCTTGCATCCGGTGGGTTATCAGCCCCCGGCCCGCGAATGGCGCGAGGTCTCGCCCGGCCATCAGGTGCAGGTTGCCGGCCCGGAATGGCAGGCCGCCTGAGCGGGATCAGCCGGGCAGGCGCGTGCCGATCCCCTGCCCCGACGCGGCGCGCAGCAGCCGCGCCGCCAGCGCGATGTCGAAGATGTTCAGCCCGAAGCTCGAAAAATAGACCGACTCGCCCGGCGCGGGCCGCCAGTCGTCGCAAAGGATGGCCGGCAGGTCGGCCGCGACCTGTGCGGGATCGAAAAGCCCCGCCCGATACATCTGGAACAGGCTCTTGGCACTGGTCCGGGCGAACTCGCCCCACAGGTCGCAAGTCACCCGGTCAAAGGCGGCGATGCCCGCGAAGCTCATCTCGTGAAAGCCTATCTGAAGGACCAGCCGGCCGCCGGTCGCCGCTTCGGGACCAAGGAAGGGCTGAGGCGCGGAACTGCACATCAGCACCGCCTCGGCATTCGCGATGGCCTGCTCGTGATCTGGATGGACGGTGATCCCCGCTCCCAGCCGCTCGACCTCGCGACCCAAGCGGCTCCAGACCGCGATCCGCTCAAGGTCCGGGAACAGGGCGCGCAGCATGGCGAGATGCGCCCGCGCCTGCGCACCCGCGCCCAGCAAGGCGATCCGCCGCAGACCGGGCCGCAATGCGCGCAGCACATGGGCCGAAACGGCGGCCGTCCGCACCCGCGTCAGCAGCGCCGCTTCCACCATGCCCAAGGGCCGGGCGGTGGCCAGATCCTCGATCAACGTGGTCGACGTGATGGCCTCGCCGTCCTCGGGTGCCGCGGGCCGATGCACGGTCCATTTGATCCCGGCGGCGGCAAAGCGGCCCCCAAGCCGGGCCGGAAGCCCGTATGCCTTGGCGCGCGGATCATCGCCAAGCGGCAGCACGGATTCGGCAACCATCTCCGCATCGCCCCGACGCAACAGCCGCACAGCCTCGGCCACATCGTCCAGCGCGGCCTGCCAGTCCAGCGCGCCGGCGCGAAGCAGATCCTTGCGTCCCAGCCAGATCATGCCGCCATCCCTTGGATCCATGCCGAGACCGAGGCGATGAAACGGCCAAACCCCTCGATATGCAGGAACTCGTTGACGCCATGCGCATTGCCGCCCCGCCCCGAGCCACCGATCAGGAAGCTTTCGGTATGGCGGCCGAAGGCATAGGCCGGCGCGGCGCCGATCGCCCAGGGCCAGACCTGCGGCGCCGGACCACCGGCATAGGCATCGTGCAGGGCGCGGACGCCGGCAGCGGACTCGAGAACCCGCGCGCCCGGATAGCTGTCATCAACGCACAGCGCAGCCCCGGCAAAGGCAGGCTCGGCGGCCAGCAGGTCGCGAATGCCCGCGACAAGTGCATCCGGTGCAAGGCTGGGCGGGGCGCGCAGATCGAACGCGGCCGTGGCCGCGGCAGGGATGACCGCGTCGCCGGCTACGGGATCGGTCGCCAGCACAGCGATGTTGAAGGAAGCCGTGGTCAGGACATGGCGCAACAAAGCCTCGGGATCGAGGCAGCCGTATCGGGGCCGGGCGAAACAGGCTGCATGCCGGAAGCGCAGTTCGGCCGCAGGATCGAAATCCCGCGCCAGCGCCGCGACCACGCGCGCCGCATCGGCATCCAGATCTATCTGCGCAAGCTCTCCGGTCTCGGGTCCGCCGATCCTTGCCAGCACATCGACCAGAACCCGTGCGGGATTGGCGATCCATGGCGCATTCGAGGAATGGATGGCCCGCGCAGGGCCGCCCCAGCCCCCCGCAGCCACCTCCAGCCTGCCCTTGGCCATGCCGGAAAACCCCAGGTACAGCCGGGGCGGCCCGCCGCCATATTCGCAGAAGGACGGGAACAACGCCCCTGCCGAAGGTCGCAGCGGGCAGTCCGGCGCCGCCAGCCAGCGGCGCAACGCGGGCGAGGCGCGCTCTTCCTGCCCGTCCAGCAGGATTTCGACATTGACGCGCAGCCGGCCGGAGCGCTTCAGGTCGCGCAGCGCGATCAGCATGCCGGCCAGCGGCCCCTTGTTGTTCTCGGCCCCACGCGCGACGAAGGCACGGCCGATACCGGGCATATCCGCGATGCCGCCCGCCCAGGGGTCGTGCAGCCAGCCCTCGGGCGTGGCGGGCATGACGTCGTACATGTTGTAAAGCAGCACCGTGCGGGCCGAGCCGCTGTCGATCCGCGCATGGATCACCGGTGCCGGCTCGGTTTCGGACGGAGAAGAGGACAGCAGCGCCGCGCCCAGTTCGCCGGACAGCCAGGATCGCAACTCGCGGGCCTGCCGCATCTGGCTGGCGGGATCGCCGGCGTGCGATGGGATCGCGCACCAGCGCGCCGTCAGGGCAAGGGCATCATCCAGCGCGCTCACAGCCGGATCCGGGGGTTGAGCCAGGTATAGGCAATATCGACCAGGAAATTGGCTATGACGAAAACGGCGGCGGTGAACAGCACCACCGCCTGCACGACGGGGAAATCGCGGTTCTGGATCGCCTCGACCGCCAGCCTTCCGATGCCCGGCCAGGCAAAGACGATCTCGGTCACCAGCGCCCCGCCCAGAAGCGCCGCGAAATACATGCCCTGCACGGTGATCACCGGGATCATGGCATTGCGCAACCCGTGCCGCACGACGATCCGCCACTGGCCAAGCCCCTTGGCGCGGGCGGTTCGGATATAGTTCTGGCCCAGCACCTCGATCAGCGAGGCGCGGACCAGCCGGGTCATGGCCGACACATAATAGGCTCCCAGCGCGATGGACGGCATGACCAGATGCTGCCAGCCCCCCATCCCCGACGAGGGCAGCCACCGCAGGCGCAGCGAGAAGAGCAGGATCATCAGCAGCGCAAGCCAGAAGACCGGCACCGCCTGCCCCAGCAGGGCGATGACGCGAATGACGAAATCCAGCCCCGAATTCTTGCGCACGGCCGAGACGACCCCCAGCACCATGCCAATGGCCGAGGACCAGATGAGCGCCGAAAGGGCCAAAAGCGCGGTCGCCGGCAGGCGCTCCCACAAGAGATCGGTCGCCGGCCGCTGATAGCGCAGCGACAGGCCCAGATCGCCTTGAAGCAGATTGCCGAGAAAACGCAGATACTGCAGCCAGATCGGATCGTCGAAGCCCATGGCCCGGCGAAACGCTTCGATCTCGGCTTGGCTGGCGTCGGGCGACATCATCAGCGCGGCGGGATCGCCGGTCAGGAACAGCGCGAAAAAGACCAGCGCCGACACGCCCAGCATCACCACCAACCCCTGAAGCGCACGCGAAAGCAGAAAGCGCAGACCCTTCATGGCAGTTACGACATCTTCATATCGGCCCGGCGGACCAGCCAGTCGCCAAGCAGGTTGCAGCCGACCACCACCGCCCCGATCATCAGGCCAGGATACAGCACCAGCCAGTCGGCAATCAGGATGAAGGATCGCCCCTCGCCGATCAGGTTGCCAAGCGTGGGCCAGGGCGGCTGCACGCCGAGGCCCAGAAAGCCCACCGAGGCCTCAAGGATGATGAGGCGCGGCAGGTCCAGCGTCAGCAGCACGGTCAGCGGGGCAACGATATTGGGCAGGACATGGCGGAGGATGATCGTGCCATCGCTCTGGCCGATGGCGCGGGCGGCCTCGACATATTCCAGTTCGCGCACCGCCAGGGTCTGCCCCCGCGCGACGCGCGCGAACACCGCCCAACCCGTCAGCCCCAGGATCGCCACCAGGTTGGCGATGCTTGGCCCAAGGATCGCCACGAACAGCAAGATCAGAAGGATGAAGGGAATCGCCAGCTGGATGTCCACCAGCCGCATGATCAGCACGTCCACCCAGCCGCCGAAATAACCCGCAACCATGCCCAGGATCGTGCCCAGAACGACCGAGATCGCGGCCGAGGCGAGCACGATCCCCAGCGAGATCAGCGTGCCCAAGCCCAGCCGGGCCAACAGATCCCGGCCAAGCTGGTCGGTGCCAAGCGGATGCAGCCCCGCCTCGGTCACCGTCATCGGAGGCTTGAACGTGGCGGTCAGGGTGCCGCGCAGCGGGTCCAGGGGCCAGAACAGCGGCACAAGGATGCTGACCGTCACGACCGCGACGATCAAAAGCACCGCAAACACGGCATCCTCGTTTCCCCGCAGCCTTGCCCCGGTCCACATCCCGTCAGTCCTTCGTGATGTCGAACAGGACGATGCGGGCATCCGGGCGGCCCTCGAAATGCACGTCCGACGCACGGCCCAGCAGTGCGTCCTCGCGGTAAAGCGAGATCAGCGGCACTTCCCTCGCGGCAAGTTCCTGCACCTCGTGCAGCACTTTTTCGCGCGCGGCAGGATCGACGACCTGTCGGCTTTCGTCCAAGAGCCGGTCCAGTTCAGGCAAGGCCGCGCCGGAATAGGGCTCGCCCGAGCGCATGATGGCATAGATCGCTGCATCGGCATCCAGCGTCTGCGTCGAGCCCCAGCCCAGCATGTAGATCGGGCCGTCGAAGGGCTGCTTCTGCGTATAGACCGACCATTCCAGCACCTGCTGGTTCACCTTGACGCCGACATCGCCAAGCTGCTGGGCAATGGCCTGCGCCACCTCGTTGTTCTTCATATAACGGGTTGAGGATTGCATGGTGATCTCGAAACCGTCGGGAAGGCCCGCTTCGGCCAGCAGCTTGCGCGAAAGCTCGGGGTCGTAGGCGGGGACCGGCAGGTCAAGATAGCCGAAATCGCTTTTGCCGACCTGACCTCCGACCGGAGTTGCCATGCCTTGCAGCAGGTTGTCGGTGATCCCCTGGCGGTCGATCGCGTGATTCAGTGCCTGACGCACCTTCACGTCATCCAGTGGCTCCTTGTCCATGCGCAAGCCAAGATAGATCGTCAGGCCGCCATCCTTGACCTGGACAAGCTCCACATCGGGAGAGGCGGTCAGCATCGGCGCCAGATCCACCGGCACGTCCTCGATCAGGTCCACCTCGCCGGTGACGAGCGCGGTGATGCGGGCGGTGCTATCGGGAATCGGGCGCCAGGTCACTTCGTCCAGCGCCGGCTTGCCGCGCCAGTAGTTCTCGTTGGCCGCCAGCACCACCCGCTCATCGGGCACGAATTCCACGAACTGGTAGGCGCCGGTTCCCACCGGCTGCGAGGCGAACTTGGCATCGCCCATCTCCGCTACGTATTTCGGCGGCACGATGTAGGCGGGATAGCGGCTCATCCGGGTCGGCAGCAGGGGATCGGGCGCCGACGTCGTGATGCGCACGGTCAGCGGATCCACCACCTCGACCGACGCGACGGTGCGGATATAGGATATCGCCGGCGAGTTCGCCGCAGGGTCCAGCACGCGGTCGAGGGTGAACTTGACCGCCTCGGCATCGAAGGGCTCGCCATTGTGGAAGGTGACGCCTTCCCGCAGCTTGAATTCCCAGGTCAGATCATCGACAGCGCGCCATTCGGTGGCCAGGCCGGGGACAAGGTTCATCTGCTTGTCGCGCATGACCAGCGTGTCGAAGATGTTGTCCACGATGGTCGCGGCCTCGCGCATGAAGCCCGGGTCCATCGCATTGGTCGAGACGGCGCGGCCGATGACCAGTTCCGTGTCCTGTGCAAGAGCGGGGATCGCAGGGATCGCAAGCGCGACCCCGAGTGTCAGAGCGGAAAGAAGACGCATCAGTTTTCTCCTGTTGGTGGGCCACCCCTTGCCTGACCATCATTCCGGCGGAATCGCCTTTGCGCAAGTGAAAATATATCATATATTGTCATTCGGCATGCGACTTCTACGCTTGTGTTGATAGGATGTGCATTGTGTCACGCGAGGAATGGCATTGGATTTTGAAGCATTTGAACAGGTGCCCCGCCGCAGCCTGGTTTCGCATGTCGAGGCGCAGATCCGCGACGCATTGGTCGAAGGCAGGCTCGCACCCGGCACGCGGCTTGTGACGAAGGAACTGGCCGACAGGCTGGGAACGTCGATCACCCCGGCGCGCGAAGCGCTTGTGCGTTTTGCGGCTTCGGGCATTCTTGCAGCCGAGCCGGCGTCCTCCTTCCGGGTTCCAGAACTGACCGAGGAGCGGCACGAGGAAATCAGGCTGATCCGCAAGCGTGTCGAGGGGCTGGCAGCCGAAATGGCAACGCAGCGAATCGCCGATGAGGGCATCGCCCGGCTGGAAGCACAGATCGCCGCCTATACCGACTTGCGTCACGCACCGGATCTGCATCTGGCCCTGAAAGCCAACAAGGAGTTGCGCTTCACCCTTTACGCGGCTGCCGGGATGCCAGTGCTGCTTCAACTCATCGAGACACTCTGGCTACGAGCCGGGCCTGGCTTTGCCTATCTGCCCCGCAGTATCGGCGCCGCCGGCGAGGATCACCAGAATTACACCCATCTTGTCCAGGCCCTTCGCGCACGCGATTCCCTCGCGGCCAGCGCTGCCATCATGCGGGCGATCGACGATGGGGCCGATCAAGTGCTGTCTGCGTTGCGCCGCCGACAGGAAGCATAAGCATTGGCGAACGCGCTCCGCCTGTGCGGATGAATAGTGTGGCGCGCCATTGCGCAAGGCCGCGGGCTTGCAGGGCCAGTCCCATCACGTGTCCTCTTAACCTTCTTGGCTACCGAACAACAGGACGGTTTCGACGGGTCTGCGGCCCATGTTGCGGTAGCCGAGATGGGGCCGCTCGGCAGGCAGCAAGAATTGTATCGGCCAAGTCGAGTCCGGCAAGCCGAGGTCGCAGTTCGCATGGGCCGCTGCCTCCTTGATCGCGGCCATCGCGACGATCAGGTCGGACGTGATCGAGGGCGTCTTACCGGCAATCGGCAAGTTCTCGACCGCACGCAGGGTATGGACACCCGAGTATGCGGGTGCGGGAACTTCCCCGCTCCCGATCGAATCGTGCTTGACACGTATGGAAGTGGAATCAGGAATGACGATGGCTATGCCGCCTCTCATGTTGTAGAAGGTGCCCCCGCAACGGTGCTGCGAGGACGCTTGGCCAATCGGCCCAGATGCATCCCCTCACCCGGTCATACCGTATGGGGCAAGACCGCATTGCGCTCGCCCAGCTTGATGAAGGTCGACTTGACCTCGGTATATTCCAGAAGGCCGTCGATGCCATTCTCGCGACCGATGCCCGATTGCTTGAAGCCGCCGAAGGGCATCTGCACCGAGGTTTCCAGGAAGGTGTTCACGAAGACCGTGCCCGAGCGCAGCCGGCGCGAGATCAGGATCGCCTTGTCCAGATCCTTGGTCCAAAGCCCGTTGCCGAGACCATAGACCGTGTCGTTGGCCAGCGCCACCGCCTCGTCCACCGTCCTGAAAGTGGTCACGGTCAGCACGGGTCCAAAGATTTCCTCGCGGAAGATACGCATGTCCGGGGTCACATTGGTGAAGATCGTCGGCATGACGAAATAGCCCTTAGCGAGCGCGCCCTGATCTGCACGGCTGCCGCCGACGGCAACGGTCGCCCCCTCGGCCTTGCCGATTTCCAGGTAGTTCATCACCTGGTCGAACTGCGCCTGATGGATCATCGCGGCCTGGTCGGCATCCTCGTCCAGCGGCAGGCCGGTGCGGATCTTGCGGGTGCGCTCGACAAGGCGCGAGACGAACGCATCGGCCACGGATTCCTCGATCAGCAGGCGGGCACCGCAGACGCATTCCTCGCCCTGGTTCAGGACATAGCCGAACAGCACGCCATCGACAGCCGCATCCAGATCGGCATCGGCAAAGACGACGTTCGCAGCCTTGCCGCCCAGTTCCAGCGCGACGCGCTTGACGCTGTCGGCACAGGTGCGGGCAATGGCCTTGCCCACCTTCGTCGAACCGGTGAAGGAGATCATGTCCACCTCGGGGTGGCGGGTCATCGCCTCGCCCACGACGCCGCCCGTTCCCGTCACGACGTTGTAGACACCCTTCGGCAACCCGGCGCGGATGGCCAGTTTCGCCACCTCCAGCGCGGTGCCCGAGGTCAGTTCCGAGGGCTTGACCACCACCGAGCAGCCTGCCGCCAGCGCATAGGGCAGCTTCTGGAACAGCGTGACCATGGGAAAGTTCCAGGGCACGATCATGCCGACCACACCGCGCGGCTCGCGGCTGACCAGGCCCAGCGCCTGCGGGCCGACATTCTCGAACGCCTCGCCATGCAGCTGCAGACCCAGCGCGGCGGCATAGCGCAGCATGGATACGGAGTGCTCGATCTCACCGCGGGCGAAACGGATCGGCTTGCCGGATTCCTCGGCCTCGATGACCGCCAGCCGCTCCAGGTCGGCGGCGATCAGGTCGCCCCAGGCGTTCAGGATGGCCGATTTCTGCGTGGCGGCCATCTGCCGCCAGGGACCATGCTCGAAAGCCTCGCGCGCAGCGCGGACGGCGGCGTCCAGATCCTCGGCCGTGCCGGCGGCGAAATCGGCCAGCGCCGCGCCATGGGCGGGCGAATGGCGGCGGATCGTCTCGCCAGAGGCGCCGGGACGCTCGGCCCCGTCGATGAAATGGACATAGCTGCGAACGGTCATCGTGAATCCTTCCTTATGCGTTCAGCGATCAAGACCCACCGCGCGGACCTTGTCGCCCGGGGCGATGACCCCGATCGTGTCTCCGGCGCAGAGGGTGGTGCGGTCGGTCACCACGACATATTTCGTGTCGCCCGACAGCAGGTAGATGTTGGTGGTCTGGCCCAGCGGCTCGACCAGCTCGACGATGCCCTCGATCGAGCCGGGCGTGCCAGCGGCGACGCATTGCAGATGTTCGGGGCGGATGCCGACGGCGAAATGGCCGTGACGGTCGGCCATGGCGCGGGCACGTTCACGCTCGGCATCGTCCAGCGCGTCGCCGAAGCCTTGGACCTGGCAAACGACGCGGCCGTTGTTGGCCAGCTCGGCCTTGAACAGGTTCATCGGCGGCGAGCCGATGAAATCCGCGACGAAACAGGTCGCCGGGCGGTCATAGACCTGAAGCGGCGGCGCCACCTGTACCATGTCGCCCTTGCGCATGACGGCGATGCGGTCGGCCATCGACATGGCCTCGATCTGGTCATGGGTGACATAGATGGTGGTAATGCCCAAGTCGGTGACCAGCTTCTTGATCTCGGTTCGCATCACGGCGCGCAGCTTGGCGTCGAGGTTCGACAGCGGCTCGTCCATCAGGAACACCTTGGGATTTCGCACCAGCGCGCGGGCCAGCGACACCCGCTGGCGCTGGCCACCCGACATCTGCGCCGGCTTGCGGCCAAGATAGTCGGAAATGCCCAGGCGGCCCGCCGTCTCCTCGACCTTCCTGCGCCGCTCGGCGGGGGCAAGCTTGCGGATCTTCAAGGGAAACTCGATGTTCTGGAACACCGTCATGTTGGGATAGAGGCCATAATCCTGAAAGGCCATGGCGATGTCGCGGTGGCGCGGCTCGGCATGGGTCATGTCGCGGCCGTTGATGAAGATCCGGCCCTCGCTGGCGGTCTCAAGCCCCGCGACCATGCGCAGGGTGGTGGTCTTGCCGCAGCCCGAGGGGCCGAGCATGACGAAGAACTCGCCGTCCGCGATATCCACCGACACGCCGTTGACGACGGTCAGGCTGCCGAAGCGCTTGTAGATGTTCTTGATCTCGATACCCATGGGATCAGCCTTTCACCGCGCCAAGCGTCAGGCCGCGGACAAGATAGCGTTGCATCATCAGGACCAGCACGACGACCGGCAGCGACATCACCACCCCCGCCGCCGAGGCCAGCCCCCAGGCGATGGCCTTGGGCTTGATCGCATTGGCGGCGATCACCGGCAGGGTCTTGGCGTTCTGCGAGGTCAGCATCGAGGCCAGCAGGAACTCGTTCCAGGCGAACATGAAGACGATGACCATCGTGGCGGCGAGCCCCGGCAGCAGCAGCGGCAGGGTGACCCGCCAGAAGGTCTGGAACCGCGAGCAGCCGTCGATCATCGCGGCCTCCTCGATGGATTGCGGGATGTCCTGGATGAAGACGCGCATCACCCAGACCACGAAGGGCAGGCCCGCGAGGCCATAGGCGGCGGCAAGCAGCCAATAGGTGTCGAAGATTCCCAGCGCGCGGGCGATGATGAACATCGGGATGACGCTGACAATAGGCGGCAGCATGCGGATCGAGAGCACCTCGAAGGCGATGATCTCCTTGCCCTTCACGTCGAAGCGCGCCAGCGCATAGGCGGCCATGGTGCCGCAGACCATGGCGAGCGTGGTGGCCAGCCCGACGATCACGGCGCTGTTGACGAAAGCGTCGAAGGCGTCGAGCTCGCTGGCCAGCTTGGCATAGTTCTCGAATGTCGGGGTGAAGCTCCAGACCGGCGGGTATTGCGAGATGTCGAGTTCGCTCTTGACGGAGGAGCTTGCCATCCAGAACACCGGGAAGGCGAAGAAGGCCGTGGCGACCAGCGCCAGCGCATAGGCAGCGGCCAGCTTGACCGCACGGGACAGCAGGGGTTTTTGCGATGCCATGTCCGCCCTCCTCAGCGGTTTTCCTTGTCGGCCACCAGCTTCATGAAGCCGGTCAGGCGGACGAAGATCAGGACGACAAGCAACACGATGATCAGCACCAGCCAGGACAGCGCCGAGCCGTAGCCGAGATCGAAGAAGCGGAAGTTCACCCGTTGCAGATAGACGCTGACCAGGTCGGTCGAGAAATCCGGGCCGCCGCGGGTGATGATGTAGACCGTGTCATAGGTGCGGAACGCATCGACGATGCGCAGCAGCGTCGCGATCACGATCACCGGCTTCAGCATCGGCAGGGTGATCGAGAAGAAACTGCGCAGCGGCGAGGCACCGTCGATGGCCGCCGCCTCGAACGGGCTTTTCGGCAGCGAGGAGATACCGGCAAAGACGATCAGGAACATGAAGGGCGTCCATTGCCAGATATCGACGAGGATCACCGACAGCAGCGCCGTCGAGGCATTGCTGGCCCAGAGCTGCGGCGGAATGCCGATCAGCCCCAGCAGATAGTTCAGCACGCCCAGGTCCGGCATCATCATCACGCGCCACGTGATGCCGACCGCGATGGGGGTGATCAGCATCGGCACCAGGATGATGGTGCGCAGCACGACGAAGCCCGGATGGCGCTGGTTGAACAGCACCGACAGCGCCACCGCCAGCACCAGCGAAGCCGCCACGCTGATGGCGGTGAAGATCAGCGTCAACCCGACCGCGTTCCAGAACTGTGGGTCCGAAAAGGCGCGGGCGTAATTCTCGAACCAGACGAAGCTGGAGCCGCCGCCGAAGGTCGGGTTGTAGTTCGTCAGCGAGATATAGAGCGAATGCAGAAGCGGATAGAGCCCGACGACGGTCATGACGATCATCGTCGGCGCCAGCAGGAGCATCGCGATCCGACCCTCTCCCGCGCGCTGCGCCTTGTCGGCGGTCTTGGTGTCTGAACGAGCCATGGTTGGTCCCTTCGCGAAAAGCGGCGGGGCGCCGTGGTGGACGCGCCCCGCCCAGGCGGATCAGCGAATGACTCGCGCCAGGCGCGATTCGGCATCCGCCATCGCCTGTTCGGGGGTCTTGCGGCCGTTCACGCCCGCCAGGATCTCTTCGTAAAGCACGCGCTGCACCTCGACGGCGTTCTGCAACCGATAGGGCGGGATCGAGATCGGCGCGGTGCCGCGGGTCTCGAAATCGTGGAAGGCCTGCAACATCGGGATCGCCTCGACCGTCTGGGGGTTGTCGATGTCGCGCTGCAGGCAAAGCGAGGATTCGCCGGCCTCGCGGAACAGTTCATAGGCCCTGCCCTCGCTCATCCAGGCGAGGAAGCGATAGGCATCCTCGAGCTGTTCGGAAGCGGCATTGGCCATGATCGACCAGCCACCAACCATCTGCTGTTCATATCGTTCGGTCGGGGCAACGGTATACCCGAAGCGGCCCTTCATCGGTCCGTCCTCGATGCCGACGATCACGTCCGACCAGGTGATCATCATGGCAGCGCGGCCCTGCTGCATCAGCGACGAGCCCTCGGCATAGTCCAGCCCCTCGACCCCGTTCGGGGTATAGGGCAGCACCTCGCGCAGCCGCTCGATGGCACGGGCGCCCTGCCCTTCGCTGTTGAACACCGGTTTGTTGGCCTCATCCAGCACGCCGTCGTCATGGGGAGCGATCTGGGTCATGCCCATCAGGCGTGACCCCCAGTCGCCGCTCATATGCGCGTCCTGGCCTCCCAGCAGCAACACGTTGCCCGCGACATCCGAGGAATGCAGCTTCGCCGCAGCCTCGCGATAATCGTCCCAATTCTTCGGCACCTCGATGCCGGCCGCTTCCAGCAGATCCTTGCGATAGACGAAGACCGGGGTAGTCATCACCAGCGGCAGGCCCCAGCGTTTCCCCTCGTATTCGGTATAGGTCAGCGAGGCGGGGGCGAAGTTCTGCAGTTGCAGCTCTGGCAGCTCGGCATTGCCCGCCCGGATCTCGTCCAGCGGCGCGGCCCAGCCGTTGCGCATGGGCTGGCGGATCCAGAGATTGTCGGTGGTGAACAGGTCGAAGGTGGAGGAGCCCTGGCTAAGCTCGATCAGCAGCTTTTCGTAATGCGCCTCATAGGGATTGGCCTCGCCGGTGATCCGGGCGCCGTCATAGGCATCGGCGACCGATGCGGTCAGTGCCTCCGCCCATGCGGTATTGCTGTTGAGAATGTTGAGCGCCGCCCCGGATTGCGCAAAGACGCCGCGCGGCGCGGCGGCAAAGGCAGCCATCAAGGCCGTCAGCGTCTTGAGCATGTGCCGGCGGGTAAAGTCGGAACGGGACTGAAATCGGGTCATGGTGCAACCTCCTGTGGGCATAGCCGTGGGCGTTTCTTATCGTGATTTGTAAACGTTTACTGTCCTCAGCATGCATCCCGTGTCAAGAAAAACTTGCCAATCCGTGTCATTTCGGGTCCGAGATAGGGGCAGGTGATTCAGAAAACTTGCAGCAAACAGGAGAAAACCCCGTGGCTAAGCCCAAATCCCAGGCAATCCAGGCGCGCCGGATCCGCCCGACGATCCATGACGTCGCCAAGGCGGCAGGGGTTTCCATCGCCACGGTGTCGCGCGCGCTCAATTCCCCCGATTCGGTGCGAAAGGAGTTGCGCGAGCGTGTGGTGGCTGCTGCTGATTCAATGGATTACATGGCCGATTCGGTAGGCAAGGCGCTGCGCCGCCAGCGCACCCAGATCATCAGCACCATGCTGCCCAGGCTGGCAGACCCGCTGTTCTCGGCCGTGGCCAGCGCCATTCAGGAAACGCTGGAAGAAAACGGTTACCTGGGATTCGTGCAAACCTCGGGCTTCGACAACACGAACCTGTTCGACCGCGCGAAACGGCTGATCGAGCACGGCACCGAGGGGTTGATCATCTTCGGTCGAATCGACGATCAGCGCCTGCTGGACTATTGCCGCGCCCATCAACTGCCCTTGCTGTCTGCCTATTCCTATTTCGAAAAGTCCGAAGTGCCGACGATCGGCTTCGACAACTACCTTGCCACCCGGCAGCTGGTCGAAATGCTGCACACCTTGGGCCACAGCCGGATCGCCATGATCTCCGGTTCGGACAAGGGCAACGACCGGCAGCAATCCCGCATCCGCGCCTTCCGCGACATCAATGCCGAGCTGGGGCAGGAACCGGTGATCGAATTCACCCACATGGATTTCGACATGGCGGATGGCGGCGCCGCCCTGCGGCGAATCATGGAAAACCACCCCGAGACCACGGCGCTGGTCTGCAATCGTTGCGTGATCGCCTTCAGCGTCATGGTCGAGGCCCGCCGCCTGGGTATCGCAGTCCCCGAGCATCTGTCGCTGACGGGTTTCGACGATATCGACTATGCGGCGCTGTTCGACCCGTCCCTGACCACGGTCGCGGTTCCTTCGGAAAAGATCGGCCGCGCCGCCGCCAAGGCCATGATTGCGCATCTGGAAACCGGCGCTCCATTGGGCAGCCGGCGCTTTGAGACCGAGGTGATCTTGCGCCGATCCGTCGCTCGCCCTCGCGCCCCGACATAATTCTGCTTGACAGAAGGGGGTTGCTCCGTCAGATAAAGAAAACGTTTACAAATCATCTGAACGGGAGGTTCGCCATGCGCTTCAGGCGAATGGTCAATGTCGTCAGCGCCCACGCCGCCGGAGAACCCAACGACGTCATCACCGGCGGCGTGCTGAACGTGCCCGGCCAGACCATGTTCGACAAGATGACCTGGCTGCGGGACAAGGGCGACGACCTGCGCCTGTTCCTGCTCAATGATCCGCGCGGCAAGGTCAGCCTATGCATGAACCTGATCCTGCCCTCGAATAATCCCGAGGCGGATTTCGGCTTCGTCATCATGGAATCGGACTACTATGTGCCGATGTCGGGCACGAACACGATCTGCACCGTGACCGTCGCGCTCGAAACCGGCATGGTGCCGATGACCGAGCCCGAGACCCGCATCGTCCTGGAAGCGCCCGCCGGGCTGGTCCCCGTCACCGCGAAATGCCGCGACGGCAAGGTCGAAAGCGTCACCTTCGACAACGTGCCCTCTTTCGTCTTCGGCCTCGACCAGACCGTCGAGGTGCCGAACCTCGGCAGGCTGACGGTGGATGTCGCCTATGGCGGCATGATCTACGTGCTGGTCGATGCCGCGGCGGTCGGCTTCGAGATCAAGCCCGAAGAGGCCCGGCATATGGTCGAGATCGGCGAGCGCATCAAGGCGGCCGCCGCCGAACAGCTTCCCGCCATCCATCCGGAAAACCCCGGTATCCACACCATCAACCAGACGCTCTTTGCCGGCCCGCTGCTGGAA
The DNA here is from genome assembly GCF_006386455.1 of Paracoccus sp. FO-3. NCBI lineage: Bacteria > Pseudomonadati > Pseudomonadota > Alphaproteobacteria > Rhodobacterales > Paracoccaceae > Paracoccus > Paracoccus sp. FO-3. The sequence continues at coordinate 57,909 of NZ_VCBQ01000017.1, forward strand.
ACCGAACGCGGCAAGGTCTCGAAGAACGGTGTGATCGTCTCGCCTGGGCGGCTGGACCGCTCGCCCTGCGGCACCGGAACCAGCGCCCGACTGGCGGTCCTGCATGCCCGCGGCCAGATCGCCGAGGGCGAGACCTTCATCCATCAAAGCATCATCGGCACCGAGTTCACCGGCACCGTCATCGGCACCACCAAGGTCGGCGCGTTGCCCGCGATCCGCCCCGCCATCACGGGCACGGCCTGGATCACCGGATTTCACCAGCATGTGCTGGATCCCGGCGATCCCTTTCCCACCGGCTACCGCCTGAACGACACCTGGTAAAAGGACCGCCTCATGGCCACGCTGCTGCGCGCCCCGAAGCGCAAGAAATACGATTACGTCGTCATCGGTTCCGGCTCTGCGGGCAGCGTCATGGCCTCGCGCCTGGCCGAGGACGGCAAGAACAGCGTCCTGCTGCTCGAGGCCGGCCCCTCGGACCAGCATATCCACATCCGCATGCCCGCCGCCCTGGGGCTGCCCCTGGGCAGCGATCGTTTCAACTGGCGCTTCGAATCCGAGCCCGAGCCGGGCCTGAACGGCCGCACCATCCTTGAAGCGCGCGGCAAGGTCTTGGGCGGCTCGTCCTCGATCAACGGCATGAACTGGGTGCGCGGCAATCCCTGGGATTACGACAACTGGGCCTCGATGGGGCTGGAGGGCTGGTCCTATGCCGAAATCCTGCCCTATTTCCGCCGCGCCGAAAGCTTCGACAAGGGCGCCAACGACTATCGCGGCGACAAGGGCCCGATGCTGGTCGAGACCTGCAAGGCCGAAGGCCCGCTCTACGACGCCTTCATCCAATCCGCCAAGCAGGCCGGCATGCGGCATGTCGAGGATCACAACGCCTATCGTCAGGAGGGCGTGCATATCACCCAGCGCAATGTCGGCAAGGGCATCCGCTGGAGCAGTTCGCAAGGCTATATCCACGCCCGCGGCGACCGGCCCAACCTGGACGTGGTGGTGGGCGGCCGACTGCTGAAGATCAATTTCTCGAACAGGCGGGCGACCCGCGCCGACATCCTCGTCAATGGCGAGCGGCAGTCGGTCGAGATCGACGGCGAGATCATCCTCTGCGCCGGCGCGCTGAACTCGCCGCAACTCTTGCAGCTTTCCGGCATCGGCCCGGCGGACATGTTGCGCAGCGTCGGCATCGACGTGCTGGCGGACATGCCGGGCGTGGGCGCAGGGCTCAAGGACCATGTCGCCGCGCCGGTGCAGTATCGCGCCACGCAGAACGTCTCGGCCGCCCGGCATCTGAACAATTTCGGCAAGCTCAAGCTGGGCCTGCAATGGCTGCTGGCCAAGAAGGGCCTCGGCGCCACGAACTTCTTCGAGGTCGGCGTCTTCATGCGCACCAGGCCGGAAATCGCCGTGCCGAACGTCCAGTTCGAATTCGTCCCCATGCTGGGCGAGATGCAGCACGGCAGCGTCAAGTTGGAGAACGGATTCCAGTATTTCTTCAGCCTGATGCGGCCCAAAAGCGAGGGCAGGGTGTGGCTGCGCGACGCCAACCCGCTGTCCGCGCCGCGCTTCGTGTTCAACTATTTCGCGCATGAGGAGGACCGCCGCGACGCCATCGACGCCGTGCGCGCCATCCGGCATGTCGTCTCGCAGCCGGCCTGGGGCCCCTATCGCGGCGAAGAAGTCACGCCCGGCAAGCTGTTCCAGACCGACGAGCAGATCATGGAGTTCCTGCGCAAGGAGGCGGGGACGAACTATCACCCCTGCTGCTCGGCCCGCATGGGCAATGACGACAATTCCGTGGTCGATGCCCAGGCACGGGTGCATGGGTTTGACAACCTGCGCGTGGTCGATGCCTCGATCATGCCGGAAATTGTCAGCGGCAACCTGAATGCCCCCGTCATCATGATGGCCGAGAAACTGTCCGATATCGTGTTGGGCAAGCAGCCCCTGCCACGCTCGGACGCCCCCTATTACCGCCCCGAAGGAGATGCAGCATGATCCCGTCGAAGAAACCCGAATGGGCCGCCGATCCTGAAAACGACCTGGGCCAGATTCTGGTTCTTGGCCCGCAGGAGGGCAAGAATTTCTATCAGCCCGTGCCCGCCAACGGCAATATCTCGGTCCGTATCGCGCCGGAATTCGTGGATATCCAAAGCCCGTTCAGCATCGGCACCCAGACCCTGCCGCCCGGCGGCTATGTGCGCGAGCATTCGCACCCCGAACATGACGAGGCGCTGCATTTCATCCGCGGCACCGGCAAGGCCGTGGTGGATGGCGTCGAATATCCGATCGAGCCGGGCGTGACAATCTTTGTCGGCAGGAACCGCCGCCACATGTTCATCAACGACTCCGATGCCGAGTTGCATTGGTTGTGGTTCATCCAACCCAACGGGCTGGAGGTGTTCTTCGAAGAGGTCGGCCGGCCGGTGATCCCCGGAGAGCCCGATCCGACGCCCTTCCCCCGCCCCGACAACGTGCTGGAGATCGAGCGCCGCACCGCCTTCGCACCGCAGCCCGCCGACCAGCGCCGGCCAGAGTAAGGCCGATGCCGGTCCATGTCGCCGATGACGGCTGCCGCATTCATTACCAGTTGGACGGCAACGGCCCGCCTTGCCTGCTGATTCCGGGCCTGGGCGGCGAGGCCGGATTCTGGCAAGGGGTCGTATCCACGATTGAAAACGATTACCATCTGATCCGCATCGACCATCGCGGCGCCGGCGGCAGTGATCGCCCCACGGGCGGTTATTCCATCCCCCGCATCATGCGGGACGTGCTGGGTGTGCTGGACGACCTGCATATCCGGCGCGCGCATGTCGTCGGACATTCGACCGGCGGCATGATCGCGCAGACCCTGGCGGTCGAGGCACCGGAGCGCGTCGCCGGCCTCGTGCTCAGCGGCACATGGGAACGGGTGGATACCCGTTTCACCCGGCTGTTCCAGGCCCGGCTGGCGCTGCTGGAACAGGCCGGGCCGGTGGCCTATCACAAGCTGACCCAGGCACTCGGCTATGACGCCGGCTGGATCGAGGCCAATCGCGCCGCGCTGGACGCCGAGCTGGAGCAGGCCGATACGCGCCTGCAACCCATCGCGGTGCAGGCCGCTCGCATCCGCATGCTGATGGAACACGACGTCTTCGACCGGCTGGGCCGGATCACCGCGCCGACGCTGGTGATCGGCGGCAGCGACGATGCGCTGATCCCCTTCGCCTCGTCCGAGCGGCTGGCGGCGGCGATCTCCGGCGCGCGGCTTGCCTCGCTGCCGGGCGGGCATTTCTTTCCCAAGGCCTATCCGGCGCCCTATGCGGCGCTGCTGGCCGATTTTCTCAAGGAGATCGACATATGACCTCTCCGCTCATCGTCTCGATCGGATTCGGCGCCATGGCGCGCAGCCTTGCTGCATCGCTGGAAAAGGGCGACAGCGGCCTGCATCTGGGCGGCTTCCTAGTGCCCGAACACTTGCCGAACGACGCTCCCGCGGGGATGCAGCGCTGGAACAGCGTCGATGAACTGATCGCTGCCAAGCCCGATCTGGTCATCGAATGCGCCACGCATGAGGCGGTGCGCGAAACCGTGCCGCAACTTCTGGAAGCGGGTATCGACGTGGTGATCGTCTCGATCGGCGCGCTTGGCGATGCCGGAACCGTGGCGCGGATCGAAGCGGCGGCCAAGACGGGCCGTGCGCGCGCCATCGCGGTCTCGGGCGCCATTGGTGGGCTCGACGTGTTGCGCTCGGCCAAGCTCGCCGGGCTCGACAGCGTCGCCTATATCGGCAGGAAACCTCCAACAGCATGGAAGGGCACGCCGGCAGAACAGCTTCTGGACCTGCCAAACCTCAAGGAGGCGACCGTCTTCTACGAGGGCGATGCCGTCGAGGCCGCCCGCGACTATCCCAAGAATACCAACGTCACCGCCGCCGTGGCTCTGGCGGGGCTTGGCTTCAAGGACACCAGAGTGCGACTGATCGCCGATCCCGCCGCATCCGGCAACACGCATGAACTGGAAGCCAAAGGCGCGTTCGGCAGCTTCCACATCCTGCTGAACAACAAGCCGCTGCCCGAAAACCCGAAAACCTCCTGGCTTGCCGCGCTCAGCGTCGAACAGGCGGTGTTGCGTCATTTCAGCTCTCTGGAGGTTTGAACCATGGATATGCATCTCAAGGACAAGGTTGTCCTCGTCACCGGCGCGGGCGCCGGCATCGGCGCCGCCACGGCGAAGCTGTTCGTCGAGGAAGGCGCCAAGGTCGTGGTCGCCGACTATCTGGGCGATGCCGCCGGACAGGTCGCGGCCGAGCTGGGCGAAAACGCCCGTGCCTTCACCGTAGACGTTTCGAAGGCCGAGGATTGCAAGGCAATGGTCGATTTCGCCGTGGCCGAGTTCGGCGGGCTGGACGTGCTGGTGAACAATGCCGGGCGCGGCTCGCTGGGCACCGTCGAGACCCAGGACGAGGACGACTGGCGCAGCATCATCGACGTCAACCTGACAGGCGTCTACCTGTGCAGCAAATATGCCGTGCCGGCGCTGCGCAAGCGCGGCGGCGGCGCCATCGTCAACACCGCCTCGAACATCGCCATGGCGATGGCGATCAAGGATCGCGCCGCCTACGTCGCGGCCAAAGGCGGCGTCGCCTCGCTGACCCGCGCCATGGCGCTGGACTTCGCGGCCGACAACATCCGCGTGAACTCGGTGGCGCCGGGCGTGATCTGGTCGAACTATTACAACAAGATGCTGACGCAGGTTGCCGATCCCGAGGCTTTCAAGGCCGGGCTGCGCGCTCGCGCCCCCTCGAACAGCTGGGGGGAGCCCGACGACATCGCCTCGGCCATCGTCTGGCTGGCCTCTGACCGCGCCCGCTTCGCTGTCGGCACCATGCTGACCGTGGACGGCGGTGCCTCGATCTGGTGATGCGATGATCCTCGAGGAACGCGACTATCGCCTTGTGCAAGGCATGACAGGGCCTTTCCTGAAGGCCTATGAAACGCTCGGCCTGCCGGTGCAGCGCAAGCACCTGGGTGAGCCCGTGGGCTTCTTCACCACCGATATCGGCGAGCTGAACCATGTGGTCTCGATGTGGCGACATGACGACTATGCGCAGCGCAGCGCGCGGCGGGCAGCCATGCTGGCCGATCCAGACTGGCCGGCCTATCTGGACGCGATCAAGGGCATGATCGAGGTCCAGACCGTCCGCATCCTGGCACCGGCGCCATTTTCACCGCTGCGCTGATGCCGACTGCAAGGTCCGATGACTGGCGCGGCGCCGGCTTCATGCTGCTGGCAATGGCCGGTTACGGGCTGAACGACCTGATGGTCAAGCTTGTCGCCGCGCACCTCCCCGCCGCGATGATCCTGGCCATCAGGTCGGCCATGGCCGTGCTGCTTTTGTTGGGGCTATTGGCCCTGCGGCGCGAGATCTGGCAGATCCGTGCCAGCCTTACGGGCCGGGCGTTGCTGCGCGCCTTGCTGGATACCGGCGCCACCATCGGCTATGTCCACGCGCTCACCGGCCTGTCGCTGGCCAATGCGGCCGCGATCTACCAAATGACCCCCATCGTATTCATGCTGGCCAGCGCCGCCCTGCTGCGCGAGGCGATCCCGCGCAGCGGCTGGATCGGCACCGCCCTGGGCTTTGCCGGCGTGCTGCTCGTGATCCGGCCCGACGGCGCTATGCTCGACCCGCATGCGCTGGCGGTCGTCGTCGCAGTCCTGTGTTCGGTCGCGCGCGACCTGCTGATGCGGGACAGCCTGATGCCCTCGCCCATCTGCCTGGCGCTGCTGAGCGCGGCCTGCACCAGTCTTTTCGGGCTGGGTGCATTGACGACCAGCGGGACAGCCGCGCCGGAACCGGCGCAGATCGCCCTGCTGGCGCTGGCGGCGACGGCCATCGCCGTGGGCTATGTCTTTCTGGCGCTGGCCACCGCGACGGGGGGAAGCGGCTTCGTCTCGCCCTTCCGCTACAGCATCCTGGTCTATGCGACTTTCCTGGGCATGGTGGTGCTGGGGCAATATCCCGATGCGCCGGCACTGCTGGGGATCGGGCTGATCATGCTGGGCGGCGTCACCGTGGCGCTGCCCAGCAGCCGGCCGCGGCCCTAGCGGCCATTCACGCCGCCTCGCGATAGATGCGGCCGTCCTTCATGATCAGCGACAGGTTCTCGGGCGCCTGCAGCAGACCCAGATCCTCCAGCGGATTGCCCCGCAGCGCGATCAGGTCGGCGCGCAGTCCCTCTTTCACCCGGCCGATCTGGTCCTGCATGTTGAACAGCGCCGCGGCGTTGCAGGTCGCCTGCCGGATCACCTCGGCGGCGGGCAGCACCTCGCCGCGAATGCGGAACTCCAGCGACTGGTGGCGGTGCAGCGGCCCGATCAGGTCGGTGCCGTAGACCATGGGCACGCCGTGCCGGGCGGCGATTTCCAGCTGCCGCGGCCCGGCGTCCAGCACCGGCCTGATCTTGGCGTGAAGCTCGGCCGGCATGCCGACCTGCAGGCCTTCCTCCCACATGGTGGTATAGGCCGAGAGCGTCGGCACCAGATAGGCCCCGGACTCGCGCATCAGCGCCGCGGTCTCGTCGTCCAGGAAATTGCCGTGCTCGATAGAGCGCACACCGCATTCCACCGCATGCCGGATGCAGCGGTTGGTATAGGCATGCGCCATGACATAGGTCGAGGCGTTCCCGGCCTCCTCGACCGCCGCGCGGATCTCCTCGCGCGAGAACTGCACGTAATGGATCGGGTCGGTATAGGAGGCGATGCCGCCGCCGACCATCAGCTTGACCTGATGCGCGCCGCGCCGGATCTCGTCCCGCACCGCCGCCCGGACCTCGGCCACGCCGTTGCAGATGCGGCCGAGGCTGGGGACATAGTAATGGTCGTCATGGGCGGTCTCGCCCGGGCCGCGCATGTCGCCGTGGCCGCCTGATTGCGACAGCGCCTTGCCGGAATACAGGATGCGCGGGCTGGGGATCAGGTCTTCCTCGACCGCGCGGGCCAGGCCGAAATCGGCACCGCCCGCGTCGCGCACGGTGGTAAAGCCGCGCATCAGCATGTCCCGCAGGATCGGCATGGCCCGGATCGCGGTGTAGAAGGGCGACCATTTCGTCAGCAGCGCGAAGCTGTTCATCGGCACGATGACATGGACATGCGCGTCGCACAGCCCAGGCATCAGCGTGCGGCCCTTGAGGTCTATCACCCGCTCGGCCGTCATGGCTCGGCTGCCGATCTCGGCGATACGCCCCTCGGCGATCAGCACGTCGCAGGTCGCGGACAGGCTGCCGGCATCGACATCAAGGATGCTGGCGTTTTTCAGAAGGGTGGTGGTCATGCCGTGAGGTTCCGTTCATGCAGGGGGGACAGGGCCGCGGGGCGATAGATCCGCGCCGCCGTGCCCGAAAGGATCGCCATGCGCTCGGCGGCCGAATAGCCGCCCGTCACGGTCAGGTAGCCGTCGAAGATCTCGCGATAGCCGCGAAACAGCCGGTCAACCGGGAAGTTCGAACCCAGCATGACCCGGTCCGCGCCGAAGGCTTCGACCGTCACCTCCATGACGTGCCGCAACTCGGCCAGCGTCCAGTCCGGCTTCAGCATCGCCAGACCCGAGACCTTGGCACTGACATTGGGCAGTTCTGCCAGCCGCGTCATGCCCGCGCGCCATGCCCGCAGGTCGCCGTCGATCAGCCCGTCGGGCATGCCCGCCTGGTTCAGGATGATCTGCGTGTCTGGGAAGTCGCGCGCCAGTCGGGCGGCATCGCGCATCTGGCCAGGAAAGACCTGCAGGTCGAAGGACAGGCCCGCCGGCCCCAGTCGAGCGAAACCGCGCCGCCAGGCGGGATCGTCCATCAGGTCGCGGCGCACGCCGTAGCTGAGACGCGGGTTCTGGTGCCAGGCCAGGATCTGCCGCACGCCGCGGAACAGGGACGAGGCCGCCTGATGCGCCTCGATCAGCGCCGGCGCCTCGGGCGCAGCCAGATCGACCGCACCGACGATGGCGTTCGGAAAGCCATGCGCCCGATGCGCGGCATCGGCGAAGCGCGTCTCGCCCACCGGGTCGCGCGGATCGAATCCGCCATCCAGATGCACCGTGCCGACCAGGTTCAGCCCAACGCTGTCGGCCAGGAAATCCCCGGCCAGATAGTTGCGGCGGATCGCGCTGGTGTCGCCCACGATGCTGGGCCTGCCCGGCCGCAGCCAGGGATAGTCATGCGCATCGATATCCCAAAGATGGTGATGCGCATCGATGATTGGCGGAGTTTCTGCGGGATTCATGGGCTTTTCATGGTTCCTTCTCTGCGGCCAGACTGCGGCGCGACGGGATGGATTGACAATCGGGCGGCAGTTGTAATCCCATGACTGAAAATCATGAGGCCGGCATGAAGACCCCGAATCCCGCCCCCCGCGACGCGGTCGAGCGCGAGGGCGACCTGCCCTCGGTCAGCGCGTTGCGCGCCTTCGTCATGGCGGCACAGTTCCGCAGCTTCTCGCGCGCGGCGGATGAGCTGGACATCACGCAGAGCGGCATCAGCCGCGCCGTGCGCAGCATCGAGGACATGGCCGGCACCCAGCTTTTCGAGCGCACCGGCCACGGGCTGGTGCTGACCGAGCCGGGCAGCATCTATTACGACGAGATCACCTCGATCCTCAGCGAGTTGGGCGCCGCTGTCAACGGCGGAGTAAAACCCGGC
>NZ_VCBQ01000170.1:0-6543 GCF_006386455.1 Paracoccus sp. FO-3
GTTCAGCGCCATGTAGGCGCCAAACACATCAAAGACATTGTTGCAACATGTCCGGCATCCTGGGCTCGAACGCCACGAGCTGGGCGGCTGCGGCGAAAGGCGGCTGGCCGAGGGCGACGAAAATTCCCGCCGGCGCCCTCCAAAGCCGGACGGCAAGGGCGTGCTCGGCCTTCGGGACGCAACGACACCCGCGCATTTTCGCGCATCCCGGCGGTTGTCTTGCGTGGCGGCTCTGCCTAACCTCGACCTGAACGATCTGGGAAACAGGGGACATGCACATGAAATTCAGGACAATGTTGGCGGCCCTCGCCGTCGCCGCCTCCTTCGGCCAGGCTGCGGTGGCGCAGGAGATGTCATTCTTCCGCATCGGCACCGGCGGCACCGCCGGCACCTATTACCCGATCGGCGGGCTGATCGCGAATGCGATCTCGAACCCGCCCGGCTCGCGCGCCTGCGAGGACGGCGGCTCTTGCGGCGTGCCGGGGCTGGTGGCGACCGCCGTGGCCTCGAACGGCTCGGTCGGCAATGTGAACGCGATCAACGGCGGTGCGATGGAGGCCGGCTTCAGCCAATCCGACGTGGCCTATTGGGCGCAAACCGGCACCGGGCTGTGGGAAGGCCAGCCGGCGGTCGAAAAGCTGCGGCTGATCGCCAACCTCTACCCAGAAAGCATCCATCTGGTGGCACGCAAGGACGCGGGCATCGCCTCGGTGGCCGATCTCAGGGGCAAGCGGGTGTCGCTGGACGAGCCGGGCTCGGGCACGCTGGTCGATGCCAAGATCATCCTCGAGGCCTTCGGCCTTTCGGAATCCGACATCACCCCGGAATATCTCAAGCCCGACCAAGCGGCGGACCGCATGCGCGACGGGGCGATGGACGCCTTCTTCTTCGTCGGCGGCTATCCGGCCGGCGCCATCGCCGAACTGGCCAGCCAGCACGACGTGGCGCTGGTGCCAATCACCGGTCCCGAGGTCGACACATTGCGCGAGACCTACAATTTCTTCGCCGCCGACACGGTTCCGGCCGGAACCTACGAGGGACAGGACACCGATGTCGCCACGATCTCGGTCGGGGCGCAGCTGGTGACCAGCGCCGACCAGCCCGAGGAGCTGGTCCACGGCATCACCCAGGCGCTATACAACGAGAACACGCAAAAGCTGTTCGCGGCCGGCCATGCCAAAGGCAAGCAGATCACGCTGGAGAATGCGACCCAGGGCGCGGGCATCCCCTTCCATCCGGGCGCCGAGCGTTTCTACAAGGAAGCCGGCAAGCTCGAATGAGCATGGCCAAGAACTGACGGAAAGGACGCGGCCGGACCCCGGTCCGCGTCCTTTGGTCCTGAACCGAACGGCAGGAAAACGACATGACCGAGAAAACACGCCCGCTCTCCGACGACGAGCTTCGCGCGCTGGAGGAGGAATACGATCCTGAGGCGCGTTTCCGCACGGTCACGCGCCCCATCGCGATCCTGTCCGGGGTCATCCTGTTCCTGCTGTCGGTCTATCACTTCTACACGGCAGGCTTCGGCATCCCGCGCGCCACCACGCATCGCGGGTTGCACATGGGCGTGTCGCTGTTCATCATCTATCTCAGCTTCTCGTCGCTGGCGCGCAATCGCCACAAGACGGACGGTTTCGCCGTCCTCGGCGTGCCGGTGACAGACTGGATGCTGGCCATAGGCGGCGCCGTCAGTGCCTTCTACGTGCCGTGGATCTATGACCAGCTGGCCTTCCGCGTCGGCAATCCGCAGCCCATCGACATCGCCATGGGCACGGTGCTGCTGGTGGCGCTGATGGAGGCGGTGCGCCGCTCGATGGGCTGGCCGCTGCCGGTCATCGCGATCCTGTTCATCGCCTACGCCTATTTCGGCAAGTCGATGCCCGGCATCCTGGTGCATCCGGGCGCGGACTGGGCCAATATCGTCAACCACCTCTACCTGACCTCGCAGGGCATCTACGGCACCGCGCTCGGCGTCATCGCCACCTATGTGTTCCACTTCGTGCTTTTCGGGGTGATGGCGCAAAAGATCGGCCTGGGGCAGTTATTCATCGACCTGGCCACTGCGCTGACCGGGCGTTTCGCCGGCGGACCGGCCAAAGTCTCGGTGGTGTCCTCGGCGATGCTGGGCACGATCTCGGGCTCGTCGATCGCCAATACCGTAACCACCGGCGCGCTGACGATCCCGGCCATGATCAAGATCGGCTTCAAGCGCCACTTCGCCGCCGCGGTCGAGGCGGCCTCCTCGACCGGCGGGCAGATCACGCCGCCGGTCATGGGCGCGGTCGCCTTCCTGATGGTCGAATATCTGGGCATCCCGCTACGCACCATCCTGATCGCCGCCGTCGTCCCGGCCTTCATGCATTTCTTCGGCGTGCTGGTTCAAGTCCATCTGGAAGCCAAGCGTCTTGGCATCCGCGGCCTGCGCCGCGAGGAACTGCCGAAAGCCGGCAAGGTCCTGCGCGAGGGGTGGCTGTCGGTCTTTCCGCTGGTCCTGCTGGTCTGGATGCTGATGTCCGGCCGCACGCCCTTCTTGTCGGCCTTCTGGGCCATCACCGCCTGCATGATCGTCTATCTGATCCAGCGGGTCATGGCGGCCGGCGCCGTCGAGGGCATCAAAGAAACCGCCGCCGGCATCTATGAGGGCTTCGTCGCAGGCGCACGGCAATCGCTGGCCGTGACGGCGGCGGCGGCGCTTGTCGGCGTGGTGATCGGCGTCGTCACCCTGACCGGCGTCGGCTTCAAGATCGCCTTCATGGTGACGAGCGTGGCGCAGAACTGGGCCACGTCCTTCCATGGGCTGCTGGCTGTGCTGCCGTTTGAACTGCTCAGCATCCAGACGCTGACGCTGCTCTTCACGCTTCTGATGACCGCGGTCGTCTGCGTGCTGATGGGTTGCGGCGTACCGACGACGGCGAATTACATCATCATGGTGGCCGTGGCCGCCCCGGTCCTGGGCATGATGAACGTCGAGCCGCTGGTGGCGCATTTCTTCGTGTTCTATTTCGGCGTGCTGGCCGATGTGACGCCGCCGGTCGCGCTGGCCGCCTATGCGGGCGCCGGGATCGCCGGAGCGAACGGCTTCAAGGCCGGCAACACCGCCTTCCGGCTGTCGATGGGCAAGGCGCTGGTGCCTTTCGTCTTCGTCTTCTCACCTTCGCTCTTGCTGGTCACGCAGTCGTTCACCCTGCCCGACTTCCTGCTGGCCTTCACCGGCGCGGTCCTGGGCATCGTGGCGCTGTCGGCGGCGATCACGAACTGGCTGCTGGGACCGCTGCTGCTGGTTGAGCGGCTGCTGCTGCCCGTCGCAGCGCTGATGATGATCGCGCCGGAAATCGTCTCGACCGTGATCGGCGCGGCGATCCTGGCCGCGGTCGTCCTGCGGCAGTATCTCGCCGGAAGCTCCGGCCCGAGCCCGGAAGCGGCCAGATGAGCCGGAGCCTTTCTCGCCCTTCCGCGCGGCACTGATCCCGGCGATGCCGGGAGGCGGGCAGTCCGAAAGACCATCGGAATTGCCCAATCCCCGGACGTAGGCTAGTCTTTCCATACAGGCGTCAACCCTATCCGTTCCGAACTGGAGAACCCAAGGTGACGGCAGTTATCGGTTTTCTGAATACGATCTTCTGGGGATATGTCCTGATCTACGGCCTGCTGGCCGTCGGGATCTATTTCACCATCCGGCTGCGTTTCCAGCAGATTCTGCATTTCCGAGAGATGATCCGGTCGATCGCCGCCGCCCCTGCGGCAGACCGTCAGGGGATTTCCCCGTTTCAGGCGCTTTGCACGAGCCTGGCCTCGCGCGTGGGGACCGGCAACATTGCCGGGGTCGCGGTGGCGCTGGTCCTTGGCGGTCCGGGGGCGATCTTCTGGATGTGGATGGTCGCCTTTGTCGGCATGGCGACCGCCTATTCGGAATCGACGCTGGCCCAGCTCTACAAGGTCAAGGACAGCCGCGAGCCCGGCGGCGTCTATCGCGGCGGTCCCGCCTTCTACATCGCGCGCGGCCTTGGCCTGCCCTGGCTTGGCGGCGTGTTCTCGGTCTGCCTGATTCTGTCCTTCGGGCTGGTGTTCAACGCGGTGCAGGCGAACTCGATCGCGGATGCGATGGAGGGGGCCTTCGGCATGCCCAAGCTGGCCACCGGGCTTGCCATCGCCGCGCTGACCGGCGTGGTGATCTTCGGCGGCATCCGGCAGATCGCCACCGTGGCGGAATATGTCGTGCCCTTCATGGCCGGCATCTATCTGCTGGTCGCGATCATCGTCGTGCTGATGAACCTGGGCGCGGTTCCGGGAATGCTCGGCCATATCGTGTCCAACGCCTTCGGCCTGACCGAGGCGGCCGGCGGCATCACGGGCGGCATCGCCGCCGCCATGCTGAACGGGGTGAAGCGCGGGCTGTTCTCGAACGAGGCCGGGATGGGCTCGGCGCCGAACATCGCGGCGGCGGCGACGCCCAACCCGCACCATCCCTCGAGCCAGGGTTTCGTGCAGGCTTTCGGCGTCTTCATCGACACCATCCTGATCTGCACCTGCACTGCACTGATGATCCTGCTCTCGGGGGTCTATGTGCCGGGGGGTGAACTGACGGGCACGCAACTGACCCAGTCTGCCCTGGCCGACCATATCGGAACCGCCGGCCCATTATTCGTGGCGGTGGCGATCTTCTTCTTCGCCTTTACCTCGATCATCGGCAATTACGCCTATTCGGAAATGGCGATGACTTTTCTTGGCATCGGCAACAAGGCCGGGCTTACCACCCTGCGGTGCCTGGTACTGGTCATGGTGTTGTGGGGAGCGCTGCAGGCGGTCACGACGGTGTTCGATCTTGCCGATGCCTCGATGGGGCTGATGGCGACGATCAACCTGATCGCCATTGTCGCCCTGTCGGGAACGGTTGTGGCGCTGACGCAGCATTATTTCGCGCAACGCGAAGCGGGACGCATCCCGAAGTTCAGCATTCGCGAACATCCCGAAATGGCAAAGGGCGTCGACGCCGATATCTGGTCCTAATCGAGGCGCCCTATGGCGCACTGGGATGGCACAACACTCCATTGAGACGATCAGGCACAGGACCGGAAGGTGGTGTCCAGTGACCGCTCTGATGTCTTTTTTCAAGGGTTCTCTCACGCGATCGGGGACGCCGGGGCGTTTATTGCGATCTGGACGCCCAAAGGTGGGCACAAGGTCTGAAGACGTCGGTGAACAAGCTCTGATGCGCGGGCTGGATACCGCATGACCGATTGTGCGTCTCGGGGCTATTCCTGTCTTACACCGGGCGTCAGCATAAAGCTGGCCACAAAGCGATTGTCAGATATTTCCCTGCCATCGACCTCGTGCCCGCCATCCGGGGTTCAGAAAGCACCTTGGCCACAATACGGCCAATACACCGAAACTCTTTCATTTCCCCCTCGCAACCGCAGCGCGCTGTTCCGGCATCCGGGGCAGCTTTCGTTGAATGGGGCTGACCTCATGCCCGTCGGGAATGACCGCGTCGGGGCGACGGCCCGGAAAGCCGGCACTACATCGCCCCCTGATAGCGGCAGGCGACGCAGGCGCGTTCGACATGGCGGATCATGCTGTTGAAATCGAAAACCGGCCTTCCGGTCACGGCCTGAATCGCCTGCGCATAGGGGGGCAGATCCGAGCACTCCAGCAGGATCGCGCCGATCCGGGGATGGCGCTGGACCAGATCGGCGGCGACGGTCATGATCTCCTCTTCGATCCGCGCGCTGTCGAGTGTCCCCTTTTCCTCCAGAATGGCGCTGCGGAATTCCGGCTGATCCTCCATCCCGGCAATATGCAGCGCAACCTTGGGATCGGCTCCGCAAGCCGCGAAATGCGCCGGCGTCAGGCGGGATGCGTTGGCGGTGATCACGCCGACCGGGCGGCCGGTGATATGGGCGATGAACGGGATCTGCAGCAGCGGCGACAGCAGGACGGGGATCTCGACCGCCGCCGCAACCTCGCGCTGGAAAAGGGCCATGAAGCCGCAGGCGCCGGTGATGGCCTTGACCCCCTCGGCCTGCAATTTCCGGGCGCCCTCGATGAAGGGCGCGACCAGCGCCGGATCGGCCTGATTGAGCAGCCGGTCGATCGACGCCCCCTCGACCTGGTGATAGCGCACCGGAAAGGGATAGGTGCTGGCATTGCCGACATTGCCGGGAATGCAGGGATAGGCGGCATCGAGGATCAGGATACCGATGCTTTCCCATACCATGACTGGGATTTTCGACGGATCTGGAACATCTTCACCCCCATCAGATCGCGAAGCGTTTCAGGATGCGCTTTTCCAGCCATGTCACCAGCCGCGTCCGCGGGAAGGCGACGACGAAATAGATCAGCGCGACGGCGGTATTCCTGCTGATGCTGGGGCTGGGCACCCCTTTCGGCCCGCGGACCTTGGGCTTCCCGGTCCGGCTGCTGATCCTCAGCCTCGCGATGACCGGCATTGTCCACGTGATCTTCCAGCACCTGCTGGACGTTCCCGGCCTTTAAGGAAAAGACCATGTTCGAGACTTGTGACCTGCCCCCCGGTCGTCCCTCGTT
>NZ_VCBQ01000171.1:0-6123 GCF_006386455.1 Paracoccus sp. FO-3
CAACCGCAGAAGGACACCCCGACATGAACTCCCCCTCCAACTCCCACCCCGGCAGCGCTGCCGACGGAAGCGGAGGCATGCTTACAGCAGGGCCGTTTGGCCGTTATGGTCGGGGGGAGGGGACAACTTGGCGGAAATCACAGGTGGCGGACAGGAGCGGGACAGAAACAGAAATGGCCAGGGTTCGGGCACGGCTGGCCGAGCTGGATAAGGAACAACGTCTGCTTCTGCAGGAGCTTTCGGCGCTGGAGGCCCAGCAAACCGCAGAAATAGCCGCGCAAGCCAAACGTCCATCCTTTGAAAATGCCCCCGTCACCAACATGTCGACGTCGGGCGAGAAGGTCGAACTGTTCCGCAACCTGTTTGCTGGCCGCCCGGACGTGTTTCCGGTGCGATGGGAAAACCGCAAGACAGGACGCGCCGGCTATTCGCCTGCCTGCTTCAATGAATGGGTGAAAGGCATCTGCGGAAAACCGACTGTCAAATGCGGGGACTGCAAGCATCAGCGGTTCATACCCCCCGACGCCAACGTCATCGAACGGCACCTGCGGGGCGGCGATGGCCCTTCGGCTGACTTCGTGGCCGGCGTCTATCCGTTGTTGCGAGACGACACCTGCTGGTTCCTGGCGGCGGATTTTGACAAGGATTCATGGGCAGAAGATGCGGGCGCGTTGCTCGAAACCTGCAGAGCAAAAGGAGTGCCTGCGGCGCTTGAACGATCCCGATCGGGCAACGGCGGCCATGTCTGGATCTTCTTCGGGGAACCGGTGTCGGCTCGGACTGCCCGTCAGCTTGGATCGGCGCTGATCACGGAGACCATGGAGAGGCGACCGGAGATCGGCTTTGCATCCTATGACCGCCTCTTCCCGAACCAGGATACTATGCCCGTTGGCGGCTTCGGAAACCTGATCGCGCTGCCGCTCCAGCACAGTGCCCGGAGGGTCGGCAACAGCGTCTTCCTCGATCAGGATCTTCAGCCATACGAAGACCAGTGGGCGTATCTGTCGACGCTTCCACGGATGTCTGCGGAGGCGGTAGCCGATCTTGTTGCGGCTGCTGAGGCATCTGGTCAGGTGCTGGCAGTCCGGATGCCGGTCGATGATGAAAACGCTGACGAGCCCTGGAAAATGTCGCCGTCGCGACGCCCGAAGGCAAAGCCTGCGGACGTGGTGGTTCCTCCAAACATCAAGGTAACAGTCGCAGATCAGGTCTATATTGACCGAACCGGGCTGCCCTCTGCGATGATTGCCCAATTGGTACGGGTCGCAGCTTTCCAGAACCCCTAATTCTATCGGGCGCAGGCGATGCGGCTGCCCACCTTCGGAAAGCCTCGCGTGATCTCCTGTGCCGAGCTGCACCCGCGCCACGTTGCCTTGCCTCGAGGCTGCTTTGACGAGGCGGTTGAAGTCCTGACCGAATACGGTGCGCAGGCAGAACTGGACGACCAGCGCAGCGATGGAACCCCGCTGCCGAACACGGTTCAGTTCCTTGGTGAACTTCGGCCGCCGCAACAACGCGCCTTCGAGTCCCTCACCGGGCATGATACTGGCGTTCTAGCCGCGACCACGGCCTTCGGCAAAACCGTCGTCGCGGCGGCCCTGATTGGTCATCGCGCCCGAAATACGCTGGTTTTGGTCCATCGTCGGGAACTTCTCGACCAGTGGGTTGAGCGGCTGAAGACCTTCCTTCAAATCGACCCCAAGCAAATCGGCACAATTGGCGGTGGAAGGCGGAAGCCGACAGGCGTGATTGACGTGGCGCTTATCCAGAGCTTGGTCAGAAACGGCGAGGTCGACGACATCGTGGCTGACTACGGCCAGTTGATCGTCGACGAATGCCACCACCTGTCTGCGGCGAGTTTTGAACTTGTCGCGCGCAGAACGAAGGCGCGCTATGTCGTCGGTCTGTCGGCAACCGTCGCCCGAAAAGACGGGCACCATCCCATCATCTTCATGCAATGCGGCCCCATACGGCATCAGGTTCATGCCAGATCGCAGGCCGCTGAGAGCGGCATTCGGCATCGGGCGCGCGAGCGTCACACGCGGTTCAAACTGCCTGAAGTGCTTGCGATGGCGGAACGGCCCGCGATGCCCGCAATCTATGCCGCCTTGGCTGAAGATGCCGGTCGAAATGATCAGATCTTTGATGATGTGCTGAAATCTCTTGAGGCGAAGCGGTCACCGATCGTGCTGACCGAGCGCAAAGACCATCTGGATTATCTGCAGCAGCGGTTCTCCAAGTTTGCGAAGAATCTGGTCGTGCTACGGGGTGGCATGTCGGCGAAAGATCGCAAGTCCGCCGTCGCTGCGCTGAATGTCCCCCATGAAGAGGAACGGCTGATACTTGCGACAGGGCGCTACATCGGGGAGGGGTTTGACGACACCCGGCTCGATACCCTGTTCCTGACAATGCCAATCGCGTGGAAAGGAACACTGGCGCAATATGTTGGCCGCCTGCACCGGCAACATGATGGCAAGAAGGACGTTCTGGTCGTGGATTACGTGGACAGTGCGGTGCCGGTCCTGGCGAGGATGGCTGCAAAACGGCGATCTGGGTATCGCGCGCTTGGCTATGTGATGGAATAGCAGCGCCCCACCCTGTGCGGGACGCTGCTGGTATGTGGGCCGGCAAGATCTCAGGACGGTGCGATGGTCATTGCCGGGTCTTCGTGCTCGTCGCGGCCGCAAGGATTGCCATCAGCTTGTCAGACGGCGGCCGGAACTTGCCCGGCTTGATCAGTGGGGCATGACGCGCTTCGAGAAGGGCGAGCTTCTCGGTCGGGTCCGCGCGCAAGTACATCTCGGTCGTCTGGAGGCTGGCATGACCCAGCCAAAGGGCGACCTTGCGGACATCACCTGTAGCCTGCAGCGTGTGCATGGCGCAGCTGTGCCGCAGCACATGCGGGGTCACGTGCTTGTCGGCAATCGAAGGGGTCGCGCGTTCGGCCACGGCCACATGTTGACGGAGCCGATAGGCAAAACCATCCCGTGTCATCGGGCCGCCATCGCGGTTCAGGAACAGTTCCGGCCCGACATCGTTGGGACGGACGGCCAGCCAGGCCCGAATGGCTTCTTGCGTCTCCTTCCAGAGCGGCAGCACCCGCTCCCGACGTCCCTTCCCAAGCACCCGGATGTTTGCGAACGAGCCCCGCGGGAAATCGTCCATCCGAACTGCGAGAAGTTCAGACGCCCGCAATCCTGCGGCATAGGCCAGGTGAAGCATTGCCCGGTCGCGCAGCCCTGCCGGCGTTCTGCAGTCTGGCGCTGCAAGAAGGGCGCGCACTTCCTCCTTCGTCAGGTAGTCGATCAGCTTGGCATCCGTACGTTTGACGGGCAGTGCCCTGATCATCATCGCCTGTTCCAGACAAGCCGGACGCCGTGGTTCAAGGAAGCGGAAAAATGCCTTGATCGCTGCCAGCCGTGCATTGCGGGATCGCACGGTATTGGCCCGACCATCTTCGATGTACTCGAGAAAGGCCCTGATCAGTCTGACGTCGAGATCCTCGATCGTAAGGTCAGAAGGCTGTCGTTTAAGGCGTTTGGCCGCAAACCGTAGCAGGAGGGTGAACGCGTGGGCATAGGCGGCGATGGTATGTTGGCTGGCGCCACGCTCATCGGGCAGATGCTTCTGCAGGAAAGCCGACAGGTCCGGCGCGAGCGGGGTCATGCTGCACCCCCGATCCACGTCTCTTCCGCCCTTGCCGCGATCATTTGCAACAAGACGGGGGTGGCTTCGAGATACCAATAGGTATTGGCGATATCGACATGGCCGAGATAGGTGCTCAGGGCCCTCATGTGCCGCAGGACCGACTGCAGATCGTTCCCGCAGGTCTCGAGGGACCGAACCGCGAAGGTATGGCGCAAATCGTGTAGCCGGGGGCCGGGACCAGTCGGATTGCGGTATCCGAGCTTGCGCACGATCCGTACGAAGACCACGTGTGCTCTCGTCGCCGTCGGTGCGTGACCGTGCCCGAGCACGAAAAGGTCATGACCGGCATCACGGACGATGCGTCGCCGATCGAGATAGCGCTCCAACGCTGCACGGGTCGAGGCGTGAAGAGGGACAAGGCGGCTCTTGCCAAATTTGCCCTTGCGGATCATCAGGCCATCTTCCGTCAGGTCGTCGCAACGCAGGGACAATGCTTCCGAGATGCGCAGACCTGTCGAGGCCAGCAATCCGAACAGCGTGTGATAGGTCTGCGGGCTGATCGGGGTCAGGCCTGGAACCAGCAGCGCCTCCGCCAGGATGCCATTGATCTGGTTCTGCGACAGGATGTGGGGAGCGGGTCGGCGGCGCCTTGACCGGCCGAACAATCCTGCGACTGGAACCTCGTGCTGCGCGTCCTCTGCATGCAGGAACATCGCGAAAGCTCGGGCCTGATCATATCGGTCTTGTGCAGAATTGGGCGTGGCCGCCCTGCCTGCCCACTCGAGGATTAGGGCCACGGTTACGTGCGCATCAGTCCGGTCAGCAGCAAATGCGGCGAACTCGCGCAAGGACCTCTCATGTTTGACAAACCCCATTCCGAGGGCGCGATGCAGGTTGATGTAGCGGTCGACATGGCGATGCATCATGCTGCATACCCCGGCCAAGGCTGGGCCACGGCCCCCAGCATATCGACATCGACCTTGGCGTAGATTGCGGTTGTGTCGCGTGAAGCGTGGCGCAGCGCGGCCCCAATCTGATCCAGTTCCGCCCCACCGCGCAGCCATGTCGAAGCCAGCGAATGCCGAAACACATGTGCGCCGGTCGGCAGGCCGACGAAGCCGCCGCGGGAAAGGACTCGAGAGACGATACCGGCGATCTCGGCCGATGAGCGAAATGGGGTGAAAGGGGCTTGGACGCGCAAGAAGACCCGATCGGATGCAACCACCGGGCGGGCGTCCTCGATATAGGCGAGCAGCGCATCACCGACGTCTTGCGGCAAAGGCATAAACACCCCACGTCGGCTTTTGCCGTGCAATCGCAACCTGCTCGCGCGCCAGTCGATGTCGCGGAGATGGAGCTGCCAGATATCGCCAGCCCGAAGGGCCATCCGGGCGAGAAGCAGGATGATGGCGCGGTCCCGCACCTCAACCGCTGTGCCTGTGCCGCAGGACGCGACGATCTCTTCGATGGTCGAAGCCGGGATCGTCTTTGGGACGGTCGAAAGCCTGCGTCGCACCCCGGACGGCACCGCAAGAAGCAGCGACGGAGCACACAACCCCTCGCCGATCATGAAACGCAAGAATGTGCGCAAGACTGTTATCGTCATGCGGACTGACGATCGGGAGCGGTCCTCGCCTTGATCCAGAACGATCGAGCGGACGGCCTCGGCGGTGATCCCCAGCGGTTCGGATCCAAGCTCTGTCAGCCAGCGGCCCAACTCATGCCGATAGCGCCTGATCGTCTCGGACGTGGCGCCGCGCTCCCGGCGCAGCCAAGTGGCAAAATCGGCGACGCGTAGATCGGCCGGTAGTTCCGTGGACATGGCCACCGGGATTACCCCCTCCTCTCTGAGGAAAGACACGAAGGCGCGGGCACCACGGCGGCGATCCTTATTGCCGGTGCCCTCGACCCGCTTGCCGCGTTTGGTCTTGATCCCGCACTGGCAGTCGTGACGGGCAAACTGCTCGATCAGGTCATTATCGATATGGCTGGCCGAAATACGTTGCTGCAGAGCCCATTCCGCAAAATGCCGCGCCTGACTTATGCGGGAGTTGTAGGTGACCTTGCCGTAGCCTTGGCCGGCAAGCCGCGCGGAAAAGCCGGCCAAATGCGGGCCAAGCCGGGCAACCTCGTCTGGAATGGCCACATGGCCGGTATCTTCCAAATAGCGAAGAAACCTCCGGACCTCGGTGATGTAAGCGGGGTCCCGCAACTGCGCGGCGCTATAGCGGCCGCACCGGCAGCGGTGTCGCGCAAAACGACTGATCGCCGTAGTATCAAGATCCTTGATCGCGATATGCCGGTCGGCGACCCACTTCAGGAAATGCCGGGCGGCGCTGAGCGCGCCAGCAGACAAGTTGGGATTATCCGCAAGATAACCAGAAATAAGTGCTTGGCCGCTGACAGCCCCGGCGGCTGCGCTGCCGGGGTGAGAGTTGGAGGGGGAGGTCATGTCGGGGTGTCCTTCTGCGGTTG
>NZ_VCBQ01000172.1:0-6058 GCF_006386455.1 Paracoccus sp. FO-3
GGACTAATTTCGCACCGCCATTCTCACTCGCGGCCGCCATCCGCTATGCGCTGACCCGCATGGAGCGCCTGCGCCCATACCTCGACAACGGCATCCTGGAACTGGACAACAACGCCGCTGAGCGCGGAATGCGCGCAATCGCCTTGGGAAGGAAGAATTACCTCTTCGTCGGTTCCGAAGCTGGCGGCAAAGCCGCCGCCATCGCATACACCCTAATCGAAACGGCCAAGCTGAACGCCGTCGATCCCCATGCCTGGCTCGCCGACACCCTGGCCCGTATCCCGGACTACAAGATCACAAAGGTCGACGACCTGCTGCCTTGGTGCTGGAACGGATAGCGGTCAGACCGGACGGTTACATCAAGAAGAATATGAACTGCTTCTTTCACGGATGCGGCAGTTTTCACCGACCTGAGTTGCCGGTTCGATAATGTTCTCCGGCCTGTGTCCGGCACGACAAAGCGACAGGCGAATGGATTGGCGTTTCCCAGACCAGGGAAATCTGGATTCAGATTTGGTAGCCCCTTGTGATTGCCCTCAACCCCCTTCTGCGCCTCGACTATATAGTTTGCGAATGCCTCACAAGTCTCAGACGATCCCAGCACACCAACTGTGACCACCGCACCAGCGTGTGCCTGAAGTGGGCCGAATTCTCGAAGGCCTTGGCGCGGGTCGATGTGCTTTTGACCGTTGCCAAATTGCAGGTCAGGTTCATCGAAGACTATTGCCGTGAACGTCATCAGAACATTCCCCCTTGGTCAGGGTCTTCGAACAGAGCAGCGGTCGGGTCTGTTCGTTTCCAGGCTGCTTCAGGTGTCGCGACAGGCAAGCGCACCACGGGGGCCCGTTCGAATATCAACGGGCCTTGTTCGGAACGCGCAGTATCCGAGTTGGTGAAGCTCGGCCATCCGCAGCCCGACTCGTATTTGTCGGACGATGCGAACAGGGGTTCGCCTGAGACGATATCGACATAAATGCCGGGTTCCTTATTATGGAGAAGCGCACCGGTTCCTGGTCGCTCGGTCGCACTCTGCTGCGTCACCCGATATTCCTCAGGTGACAGCTTGGCGATAGCAGCTTCTGTCTTCTTGTAGGCTGTCATGGATTCCTCCTTCGAACTCATACCCGAGAAAATGGATATTCGATCCGAAGGTGTCCAATACGCCGCAACTATAGTTTTGATGTTGTCACCGGCATGCACTGGGAACGCTTGTGTGGTCGCCGCACCATAAAGGCCCGCGCCTTCACGGAATTCACGACCACACATACCGCTCTATCAGTACACGGAGCTGCCGCAGCGCCGTTGCCGTTCCAGATCCCGAAATCGATTGGAATGCCACCGTGCGCGACAGGTCGAGCGTATCGACCGGGCGTAACGTCAAGCCCTCTACGATTGCCGAACGTTCAGGCAGCATGCAAACGCCCGCGCCCGATGCCACGGCTTGTTGAATCAAATCCTCCCGTTCGGATCTGAGCCGTGGGATCATGAAAATCGCGCGCTCGTTCAAATGGTTTTGCACGCGCGTGCGGAATTCGCACTGGAGGCGATCAAGGTAAGGCTGTTCCGATAGCTCGACAAGAGACACCGAGGCTTGGCTTGCCAGGCTGTGTCCATGCGCCATCGCCAGTAACAGTCGCTCACGGAACATTTCAACGGTGGCAATCTTGGTGTTTCCGGCCGCTGGATCCGTGCAGAAGCACCCGTCAATTTGACCGCCGAGCAGGCGCTCCATTCCCTCGTCGCGGGTGATCGGCTGAAGAACCAGTTCAAGCATCGGCATCTGTCGAAGGGCGTGTTTCAGAAATTCCGTAATCAGTGCTGGCGCGATGGTATTCACGATACCCAGCGTCAAGGTCTCGCGGCGGCCGCGAACCCGATTGAGGGATATTGCCCGAACCCGCTGTTCGCGGTCGGCGATCGCAGCGAATTCGGATCGTATGTCGCGGCCGAGCGTTGTCAGTCGACTGTCTTTTCCATCGCGATAGACCAACGTTCCGCCCAACTCCTGTTCGAGCCGCTGGATCGCGCGGGTGAGCGTGGGCTGAGACACCCCGCTGCGCATGGCTGCTTCGGTGAAGTTGAGGGTGTCTGCCAGGTTCAGGAAATATCGAATCTGGTTGAGTTCCATTGTTCTTCCTTCGTCGCCTACTCAAGCATCGACTTCAGACCGGACAAGCACCGTCGGCCGAAGGGATGCTTCCGTACAGAAACTATACACGCGGCGATGTCACGGTAATGACTTGTGAGGAGCCCCCCGCGATAGACGCTCTTGTGAGGTGGTCCCGCCTTCTTGGACAGTTTGGCGGCGAAGTTAAGCTACTCCCGGATGTGATTATCCCGCCAGTAGGCATTGTTGCGCAAATCCTCTGAAGGCCGGAGTGCCCTTTCCCTGGACAGACCTATCCTACGCGCTGCGTGAGCGGCGTTCCGAGGGCGGTGAAGCGGTTCAGGATTGCGGCCTGATCTGAAGCTCGGCGACCTGCCTTTCGAAGTCGCGGGACATGACGTGCGCTCCTAGGAGCTTGAAGCAGCGCATCTTGGTCTCGACTAGAGTCCGAACTCGCTACAAACACCGGATGGCGGCAGCGAGACTAATGGTATTTTGATCGCATGCTGCGTTAGGGCTTGGCGGTCATGAGTCGACAGGCGAGCTCGTGGTCAGCCCAACGCGTCGCGAAGGTGTCGGAAACCTCCAACCAACTGCCGTCATTCCCGGCGCCGTGATAGAGGCCCATGCAAGAACATTGGCACTCATGCCCGATAGCGTTCTGACACGTTGGGGAGCATTTCTCCTGCTCGCGGTAAGGCTGAATAACGTAGACCTTGCTGTACTTCGCCAACGCCCGTTCGACGAAATCGTTGAACCAAGCTTTCGGCAATTCCCAGTATTTCTTGCCGTCAATCCAGACCGGGCTTTCCAAGCCGGATTACCGACGATCCGATCCTCCAGATAGCGATGCCCGAACCCGACCCATATCCCCTGGCTGAGGAGCGCCGCCTTTTCTACGTCGCGCTCACGCGGGCTCGCCGTCAGGTTCGCATTTGCACCCTGGCCGATGCGCCGTCGCGCTTTCTGATCGAGCTAGCGAGAACCGGCGCAGTGGAGATCGAAGCGGAGGAAGGCGTTCTGAGCCCGTGCCCGAAGTGCGGCTGCGGCACCATGAAGCGGTACGACGGCCAATATGGCCCGTTCGAGGCATGCAGCACCCACCCTCGTTGTGATTTCAAGCGCAACATCTCGGTGGAAAGTTCCCGTGCGGGGGCACCGTCCAATCGGGTGAGGATCGCACGCCCGATGTCAGTTGGAGATTATTGTCCCACCTGTGGTGATGGATCGATGGTCGTTCGTTCCGGCGGAGCATATCAACCGTTCCTGGCTTGCTCGGGTTATCCTTCCTGCAAGACTACCGCTGCCCTTGACGGAGGCACTGAGGGTGGCGCAACTCGGAGGCAGACGTTGCCCGGTTGATCATCTAGCCGGAACCGGCTCGCGGACGGCTCCAGATGCTCCACCGAATCGGCGAGATAGAAGCCTGAGCCGGAAGGGATTGGATTGAGCGCCGTGCATCAAAGGAATTCACTGCGCGCGCCGATGATCGCTCGTGACTATCACAATAGCGCACCAAATGCCGATCCCCAATCCCGGCACCACCTCTGGAATCACTTAGAAAAAATGCTTGCATTTCAATATGATAAAGCAAGTCGTAGGATGACGCACAACCACCCTTCGGGCGATCCGACGCCGTCGGAGGCCGATCTCAGCATGACCAAGGAGATTCAGAAGGGTTGCAGGTATCTCGGCTTGACGCTGCACGACCACATCATCGTCGGGGCCGGGACGGAGCTGAGCCTGCGAGCCTTGGGCAAGCTCTGAGAGCCTATCGGACCCATCGCCGCCGCGCCATCGAGGAAGAGGGCGACGGTTTGGTCTTTGACGGATGAGGTGGGGAGAGAAGCTTCCCGCGCCGTCGGAGATTTCCCCATGTTCGACTTGCCCTTGCCGATTCACTCGACCGCCTACGCGCGTGGCGTCACACCGCACTTTCCGACTTCCGACGCCGATCCCAATCGTCCCTTCGCCCTGACCCTGTCGCGCCGCGCGCCGGCCGATCTGATGTCGGGCCGGGCCGCGCCCCTAGTCCTTGCCCGCTTCGCGACGCTGGTCGAGGCCATGCAGGGCGCGATCGACGATGCCGAGGGAATGGCCCCGGATGCCACGCCCCAGCTTCTGGCAATCCTCGACCGCGACGAGCGCCTTGTGCTGGCTGGGGCCGCTGGCGACCACGCCGTCGCCTGGTGCCAACCGGTGACGAGCGCGGCCGAAGCGCTCGGCGTGGTGACCGAGGCAATCCAGCTGCGCGGGCAGGCGGGCCGTGCAGCTGCCTTAGGCGAGCCCGATCTGGCGATTCGGCTGCGCCACCGCGCTGATCTTCTGGACGGGCGTCTCGTCGACCCGCTCTGGCGCACCTTGGCCGCCCGGGCGCTGCAGGTCGCTGCTTGAGGCCCGAGAGACAGAGAAGGGCAGGGGGGATTTGGAGCTTGTCCGGGGGAGAGNGAGATCGCCCGACCCGGCTCCGATCCCTTCCCCTTACCGGAGACACCCGATGACCCTGGGTGAACCCACCCTCGTGCCCCCGATGGCGCCCTCGACCGTCGACATGGCGCAGATCTTCGCGGCCCATGCCGAGCGCGCGTCCCGCATCGAAGCCTTGCGCCCGGGCAACAAGGACCGCCTCTTCGACGGCCTCATGGCCGCCGGCATCACCCATGTCACCGTGACCTTCGACGGGGCCGGGGACAGTGGCCAGATTGAAAGCATCGGCGCATGGTCCGGCGAGACCGCAGTCGAGTTTCCCGCGACAGAGATTGAATACGCGGCGCTGACTTGGGACGATCCCGAGGTCGAGATACGGCAGCTCTCGCTGGAAGATGTCGTCGAGCAGCTGGCCTATGACTTCCTCTCCGACACCCATGGCGGCTGGGAAAACAACGACGGTGCCTGGGGCGAGTTCTGCTTCGACGCCGCGGCCCGATGCATCCACCTCGAGTTCAACGAGCGCTTCACCTCGTCCGAACTCTACACCCATGATTTCTGAGGGGGCGGCGATGGCACATCCCTTTCACCACGCCCTCTCCTCGGTGAAGAAATGGGGCGGCACGGTCGACGATTTCATCGCAGTGCATGCGTGGTTCGACCAGAGCAAGGAGATCACGGCCGACTTCCGGCACCGGGCGCTACGCCACCATGCGGAGGGCATCTTCATGGCCGAGACGATCTTCGGGCAGACCCTCACCCTCTCGACCGGGCGCGTCATCCCGACCCGCTGGGTCGGCGAGCAGCATGTGAAGGAAGACCTCGGCTTCATCCCGAGCTTTGCTGACTGGGTGAAGGCCATCCGGCCCGAGCCCTGGATGGGTCGGACCGCGCGGATCGAAGCGCTGGTCGATCCGCATCTCGCCTCGCCCGTGGTCGAGGTGAGCTGAGATGACCGACTCCACCTATGTGCGCCTCGGCCTGCCCTTGACGGCCTCGCCCTATGCGGTCCTGCGTGCTGCGGTCCGGGTGCTCCACCCCGACACGCGCGCCGTGCGCGGCTTCCGGGCAGCTCGCAAGCGCTTCTACCGGCAGATGCTCTGCGCGCATGCCGCGCGACAGGCGGCGGGCGACGATCCGGACAGCTGATCGCTCCCAACCACCCCTTCATCCCGACACAGCGCCCGGCCGCTCGGCCGGGCCTTCCCCATTCAGGAGGTCCCCATGGCGGACTACTTCACCCATTTCTCTTGCCTGCTCGACGTCGGCACCCCCGACAAGGTCGCCCGCGCGCTTGCGCTGTTCCAGGAACTCCGCGCTGCGGATCAGGACGCCGACGACCCGGAGGTCGCGGGCTTCGACCTCGTGCGCCAGGACGCGCCCGAGGGCAGCACGCTCTGGATCTATGACGACGAGCACGGTGATGTCGAATCCGTCATTCGCTTCGTGCTACGTCTTGCGGAAGAGCTCCACCTCACCGGCCTCTGGGGGTTCCAGTATGCCTTATGCCGAATTCGGCATAAA
>NZ_VCBQ01000173.1:0-6051 GCF_006386455.1 Paracoccus sp. FO-3
GGCCGCGCAGGCCCACCGCGCCGCCCTCGGCCAGCCGCACCGGCCAGCCGGTGCCGTCGGGCCGGCTGCCCAGGGCGCGCAATTCGCCGGTGTCGATCAGGATGTCGCCCAGCCTCTCGGCCTCGAGCAGCGCGGCAACGCNCGTTCAGCGTCAGGGCCATCCCCGGCTCCAGCGTGATGCGCGCCGCGTCCAGCCGCACCCGCTCCCAGCCGGTGCGCGCCAGCGCCGCGCGACGCTCGTCCGCGGTGGGGCGGCGGCCGGCCAAGGCGGCCTCGGCCCAGAGCGACCAGAGCGGCTGCACGGTCGGGTCGAACAGCCCGCCGCTGGCGCGATGCACCGTGCCGGCCAGCGACAGGCATTCCAGCAGTTCGAAGGGCGGCGCCTCCAGCGCGGCTTCGCGGTTCAGCCGCGACAGGGCGCTGTCGGGGCGATAGAGGCTGAGGATGCCTTCCAGCCGGTCGATCTCGGCCAGGCAGCGGGCGGTGATCGCCTCGGCCTCGGGGTGGTCGATGCGGATCGAGGCGCGGGCGCCAAGCGCCTGCCCGACCCAATGCCGGCCGGGCTGGGCACGCGGGGCCGCGGGCGCAAGCGCCACGGCGGCGGTGATGGTCAGAAAGCGACGGCGGGACAGGCTCATGTCGCGGGCTCCTTGGGTTGGCTCAGCGCGCGCAGGCGGTTGATGAAATCGGCTTCCGTGCTGCCGTCGGGCACGGTCTCCTCGGGCGCCAGCACCATCTCGTCGGGGATCGCGTCCAGCCGCATCACCTGCCCGCCCTGCGCGGCGACGAAGGCATCGGCGGCCTCGCGGCTGGAAAAGGGCACCGCCTCGGGCGCGCCCATGCCGCCGACCTGGACCGAGCCCATGACGAAGAAGGCGTCCTTCGCCTCGATCCAGTTGCCCTGCCCCGGCTCTTCCCAGGTCGCGCCGGGCGCGCCCATGTCGTTCACCTGGATGGCCAGGATCGGGTGGCTTTGCTCGGGCATCCTGGCATAGGCGATGGCGTCGCGGACCTGGCTGAAGAACAGCGGCGTGCCCGGCATCCCCTCCAGATGCACCTGCGCCTTGGGGCCGGGATGCTCCAGCAGGTTCATCTGGCAGAAATGGCCCAGCGTCTGGGCGTTCATCTCGACCGGCGTGGTGTCCTGTGCGACCTCCTCGCGGCAGGCGGCAAGGCCCAGCAGCAGCACCAGCAGCAGCGCATGTCTCATGGCGTGACCTTTCGGAATGCGGCAATGGCAAGGCCAAGCGCGGCCAGCGGCCAGGCCAGGACCGACAGCGCCGATTGCCAAAGCGGGATGGTCGCGGCGGCCCCGCCGACGCCGGCAGCGGCGGCGGTGGCCTGGGCGGCCGAGAGGTTGAACAGGCGGAAGGCGTCGGCCGGGTTCGCAAGCAGCGCGACCGGCAGCACCTCGGTGGTGAAGCCGCCGCCGCCATCGGCGACGATCAGCGCCAGCAGGGCCAGGTCGTAAAGCACCACCAGCCCCAGCCACAGCCCGACCGCCAGCCCGGCCGCGCCCGAGGGCCGGCGCGCGATGCTGGACAGCGCATAGCCGGCGCCCAGGAAGGTCGCGCCCAGCAGGGTCGAGCTCCACATCAGCCGCCACAGCGCCGGAAGCCCCGCGGTCGAGGCCGGATCGCTCCAGACCGCCGCCAGGGCCGCCGCGCCGTAGCCCGCGCCCACCGCCAGCGCCAGAATCGCCATATGCGCGACCAGCTTGCCGGCCAGCACCTCGGCCCGCGCCACGGGATAGGTCAGCAGCAAGGGCAAGGTGCCGCGCTCGACCTCGCCGGCGACGGCATCGAAGCTCATCAGCAGCGCCAGCAGCGGCACCAGGTAGACGGCAAGCGAGGTCAGCGAGGCGACGACGACCGACAGCCGGTCGGCGCCGATGTCGCCGGTGGGCGCGGCACCCGCCGCCGCCAGCACCAGCGCAAAGACCACCATCAGCGCGGTGGCGATGGCGACCCAGCGGTTGCGCCGCGCGATGCGGAACTCCAGCGCCGCGGTGGAAAGGATGCGGCGGATCATTGCCCGTCCCTCCGGCTGAAATAGCTGTAGATGTCCTCGAGGCTGGGCGGGATCACGTCCAGGTCCGCGACCTGGCCGCCAAGCCCGGCGATGCGCGCCAGCAGGCCCAGCTTTTCGTCCTGCGCGCAGGCCAGGTGCAGCGTGCCGTCCCCCGCCAGCCGCGCCTGCGGCAGCGCGGCGGCCAGCGCCTCGGCCGCGCCGGGCGCCGGGACCACGGTCAGCCCCACCGGCAGGGCGGCGCGGCGGCGCAACTCGGCCAGCGTGCCCTCGGCCACCAGCCGGCCCTGCGACAGGATCAGGATGCGGTCGGTGCGGGCCTCGACCTCGGTCAGCACATGCGAGGACAAGAGGATCGCCGCCCCCTCGGCCGCCAGCCCATCGAGCAGCGCATAGAAGTCGCGCCGCGACACCGGGTCGAGCCCCGAGGTCGGCTCGTCCAGAACCAGAAGCCGCGGCCGCCCGATCAGCGTCTGGGCCAGGCCGACGCGCTGGCGCATGCCCTTGGAATAGGTGCCGATGCGGCGGCGCGCGGCCTTGGCCAGCCCCACCCGCTCCAGCAGTTCCATGGCCCGGCGCGGGCTTTCGCCGCGCAGGGACAGGTAGTGGCGGATCTGCTCCTCTCCGGTCAGGGCCGGGTGGAAGGCGGCGTTTTCCGGCAGATAGGCCACCTGCATCCGCGCCTGGGCCGAGCCGGGCGCGGCGCCGCAGACCCGGACCTCGCCCGCGTCAAAGGGGATCAGGCCCAGGATGATCTTCATCATCGTAGACTTGCCCGCGCCGTTATGGCCCAAAAGCGCGACGCGCATCCCCGGCCCCAGGTCCAGCGAGACCTCGGCCAGCGCCTCGACGGTCTGGAAGCGCTTAGTGAGACGTGAGATCGTCAGGGTCGATGTCATCGTAGGTTCCTTTTGCCCAACGCCCCGCGACCTCGGCCTCGTAGGCCGCGATCTCGGGCGGGACGGGGATGGTCAGGGGTCGCATCAGGGGCGCGCTGTCCTGCACGCCGCCCGGCAGGGTGGCGGGAAAGCTCTGCTGGCTCCAGCGGATCAGCTGCACGGCGGGGGCGCCGGTCAGAAGCGCGGCGGCGGGCTGCGACCACAGGATATGGTCCATCAGGTCGTTGGGGCGATAGACGCCGTCGGCGATGCCGTCGCCGTTCAGGTCGAAGCCCGGATGGTCGGACCAGAAATTGCCGCGCCCCTCGTGGCTCCATTCGATATGGCGGGTGCCCACGTATTTCACCTGCTCGCGATTGCCGACAAAGGCGTTTGCGGTCAGCACGTTGCGCTCGGACCCGGCGGTGAAGTGGATGCCGATGCCGCAATCCTGGAAGCGGTTGTCCCAGATCAGGTTCTTGTGGGCGTTATAGATGAACAGGCATTTCTTGGTGCCGCCGCGGATCAGGTTGCCGGTCACGTCGGCATTGTTGGCATAGTTCAGCATCAGCCCATGCTCGCGGTCGCCCAGGCTGCGGTTGTCGCGGATCACCGCCCGGTCCGAGAACATGATGGCGAAGCCCAGGTGGTTGCCGATGCTGACATTGCCCGACACCTCGGTGTTGCGGGTATACATGAAATGCACGGCAAAGCGCAGGTCGCGAAACAGATTGTCGCGATAGGCGCTGTCGCCGCTGGCGTTCGAGAAGATGCCGTCGCGGCCGTAGCGGACGGAATTGCCCTGCACCAGCGTGCCGGGGCTGTTCCAGACATAGATGCCGTTGCCGCGCTCGTTCATGCGTGGGTCGCGGGTGCCGATGATCTCGTTGCCGACGACCTGGGCGTCGCGGCCGCCATGCACGTCAATGCCGTGCATGTTCCCGGTCAGCCGCAACTGCCGCACCTGCGCCCGGTCGGCGCCCTTGAGGATCTTGACCCCGGCGTCCAGATCCTTGTTCGCCATGCCCGAGCCGGTGACGGAAAAGCCCTGCAAGGTGACGTCGGGCGCGGCGATGGTGACGACCGTGCCCCGTCCCTGCCCGTCCACCACCGCGGCACGGCTGCCGGTGACGGTCAGGGGCCGGTCGATGGCGACGGGGCCGGCATGGACCCCGTCCTGCAGTCGCAGCACATCGCCGGGGGCGGCCCCGGCGATGGCTTGGGCAAGGCTGCCCTGGCCCGGCGCCACGACATGCTCGGCCGCAAGCGCGGGACAGGCAAGCAGCAGGGCAAGGGCAAGGGTCAGCAGGCTGCGCATGGGATCAGGCCGCCTTCGGCTCGACCATCATGCGGCCGCGCATTTCCATGTGCAGCGCATGGCAGAACCACTGGCAATAATACCAGTACACCCCCGGATTGGCAGCGACGAAAGTCACCGACGAGGTCTGCTGGGGCGAGATCTCCATGGCGACACCGTGGTTGCCCATGGTGAAACCGTGGGTCAGGTCGTCGATCTCGTCAAGGTTGGTGACGATGACCGTGACCTCGTCGCCCTCGGTGACGGTGAAGCTTTCGACCGAGAAGCTGGGCGCGACGCTGGACATGTAGACCCGCACCTTGTTGCCGTCGCGGATGATCTGGTCGGTCCATTCGTCGATGTTGACGCCGTCGGCCTCGGCCTGCTTGCGGGTTTCGGCCCACATGGGATCGTTGCGGTCCCAGACCGACTTGATGACGCTCGACATGATCGAGGGATGCACGGCGATGGCGTCATGCGGCTCGGCAAAGGTCGGGCCGTCATGGACCAGCACCATCTTGTCGCCCGAGATGTCGATCAGCTGGTCGTTTTCCGGCTTCAGCGGCCCGACGTTCAGGAAGCGGTCCTTCGAGAACTTGGACAGGCAGACCATCCAGTCGTTGCTGGCGTCCAGCGTCTCGCCCATCACCGTCTTGAGGTGGCCGGGCTGGTAATGCACGTCGATCTTGTCCTTGATCGGATCGACCTGCTCGCCGGCATAGGCGCGGATCGCCTCCTCGATGTTCCACTTGACCACCTGGCTGTCGAGAAACAGCGAGGTATAGGCGTTGCCGCGCCCGTCGAAGGCGGTGTGCAGCGGGCCCAGGCCCAGTTCCGGCTCGGCCACCACGGCGCTGCGCGGATCGGCATTCTCGTTGAACACCGCGTCGAACCTGGTCACGTCCAGCACCGTCACCGTGGGCGACAGCTTGCCCGCGACGACCAGGTGCTTCTTGTCCGGAGCCATGTTGCAGCCATGCGGGTTGTTGGCGATCGGGATGTAGCGGGTGAACTGGCTGTTCGCCTCTTTCCGGCCGTCCAGCACCTTGCAGCCGTTGATCTCTTCAAAATTGCCGGCCTCGATGGCCTTTTCGATCTCGGCGATGTTGAAGACCACGACATGGTCCATCTCGGCTTCGGTCATCTCGGGCAGGGTCATGCCCATCTCCGAGTTATACGAGGTCGAGAAGGCCCATTTGCCCTCGTAATCGGCATCGCAGTTGTCGAGGTTGCCCGAGACCAGCACCTGCCAGGCGACTTCCCACTTGTCGGCATCGACGGCGGTGAAGACGTTCACATAGGTCGAGATGTCGTCCATCGTGGTGCCGTCGTTGATCAGCGGCGCCTCGTCCTCGCCGTTGCAGAACACATAGTTGCTGCGCGGCCATTTCTGCGGGCGCAGGCCGTGGATGGCCTTGGCGTTCGGCACCTCCAGGATGGCGTCGCATTTCATCACGTCGCAGCGCACCCGCGCCACGCGGGTATTGGCCTTGTCGTTCATGAACAGGAAGCGGCCGTCATACTTGCCCTCGGTAAAGGACATGTGGACGTGGTGCAGGTCGCCGTTGTCGTGGATGCGCTTGCCGTTGGCGGCAAGGTGCTTCCTGGTCCGCTCGGTCATGGTGCGTTCGTGGATGAGGATCGACTCGTTGGTGATGCCCCAGCCGGTGGCCGAGCAGCGGTTGAAGACCGGCACCCGCATCAGCTCGCGCATCGAGGGAACGCCCAGGATGCGCAGCTCGCCGGTCTGGCCCGAGGACCAGAAGCCGTAATAGTCGTCCAGCTGGCCCGGCGCGACCGCGCCGTCGCCGCTGGCGGCCAGCGCCGCGCCGCTGCCGGCGGCGGTGG
>NZ_VCBQ01000174.1:0-5995 GCF_006386455.1 Paracoccus sp. FO-3
GTTCAGCGCCATGTAGGCGCCAAACACGGCGGCGGTGACGACGATCAGCATCTCGCCGCTCTGCCCCAGCAGGATCGCCGCGGCGAGTCCGGCCAGGATGATGAAGACGAAGCCGATGCCCGGCGCCACCAGCGGCCGGGACACATAGGCGGCGGCTGCCTCGAGATTCGCGAAGCGGCCGAGATCGCGGTCCAGCGTTTCCAGGTGTCGGGGCTCGAGATCCTTGTCAGACATGTTCCGCCTTTCTGTTGCCGCGGGTGCTAGGAGGGAATCGGCGGCATATCAAGACGGCGCTGTCACAAGACAGTCGCACAGTTGCAACATCCCGCCTTGCCATCGGCCGCCGCCGACCGGCCCGCCGCGATCAGCACCCGTTTCGGCGCAAGGCGGCCGTGCTGCCCCAAACCCCGTTTGCCCGGACCGAAAGATCTGGAAGAGTCCCGGCGCGGCCTTCGGGGTCGCGCAGTTGCAGATTTTCGTCGGCCTAGGCGGTTGTCGCCGTCAGCGGCTTGGGGCGCGCCCCGATCCAGACGATCTGGAAACAGGGCATGCCATGAAGCCAGGGACAATGTTCGCATTCGCCGTGGCGGCGGGGCTTGACCCGGCCGCGCCGGCGCAGGGGATCGCGTTCTTCAGCATCGGCACGGGCGGCACCCATGGCCCGATGGCGGGCTGATCGCGCATGCCATCTCGAGCCCGCCCGCCCCGCGCCTGCGAGGAAGGCCATCCTTCCGGGATCGTCCTGTTCCTGCTTTCGGTCCATCTTATACGCCCGGCCTCGGCATCCCGCGCCACTTGGCATCGCGGGGGCTGCGCATGGGCGTGGCACTGTCCGCGGCGCCGGCGCGCAACCGCCACCGGATGGAGGGCCGCGTCATTCCCGACGTGCTGCCGGTGACGGACTGGCTTCTGGCCCTTAGCAGCGCGGTCGGCGCCTGCCACGGGCGGTATGGCTGCAACTGCGCGTCTACACCCCACGGCAGGGGACTGGTCCGCTGTTCGTGGCGGTGGCGATCTTTTTCGCCCGCACCTCGATCATCGGCAATGACGCCTGTTCGGAAATGGCCCCGCCCTTTCCTTGGCATCGGCCGGGGCCGGGCTTGCCGCCTTGCGACGCCTGCTGCCGGTCATGGTGCCATGGCGGGCATTGCAGGCTGTCGCCACGGTGTTCGATCTTGCCGACGCATCGGGCGGGCTGATGGCGACGGCCAGCATGATACCCGGTCCGCCCCGCACTTTCCCAGGCGGACGCCCGACCTGCGCCGCCGCGTTCAGCAATAGCGTTCCACGAAAGCCATCTGGTGATCGCCATAACGGTCGCCATGGGCAAATCCCGGCGGAAGGATGCGCCCGATTTCCGCAATATCCGGGGCGGCAAGGTCCGGCACCTGCCAGTCGCGAAGGTGATCCGCCGTCCGCGTGCCAGGGATCGGGACGATGTGATCCCCCTGCGCCAGAACCCATCCCAGCGCCGCGCCGGGGACCGTCCAGCCCCGCTCGGCGCAGAGAGCCCGGAACGGTGCCATCGCGGCAAGGTTGGCCGAGAAATTCGGCTCGGTAAACCGCGGGTTGGTGTCGCGGAAATCGATGCCCGCGCGGAAATCCCGTTTCAGCGGCGCGCGCCCGAACATGCCGCGCCCCAGGGGCGAAAAGGCGACGAAGGCCACGCCAAGCGCGCGGCAGGCCTGGATCAGGCCCAGCTGGGGCAGCCGCGTCCACAGGGAAAATTCGCTCTGAACCGCGGCCACGGGATGTTCGGCATGGGCGCGGCGCAGGGTCGAGGGCGCGATCTCGGACAGGCCATAGCCGCCGATCTTGCCTTCCTGCACCAGCTTCGCCATCGTCCCGGCCAGGTCCTCGACCGGGATCTCGGGCTGGCGGCGGTGGATGTAGTAAAGCTCGACATGCTCGCGCTTCAGCCGGCGCAGCGATTCTTCAAGGCATTGGCGGATATAGGGCTCGTCGTTGCGCACGGCGCGCGGCGGCCCGGTGACGATGCCGCATTTCGTGGCAAGGTGAATGTCCCGCCGCCCCCATTTGCCGAGGATCCGCTCCGACACGCCCATGCCATAGATGTTGGCCGTGTCGAAATGGCTGATGCCGGCGTCCGCCGCCGCGTCGAGGCAGGCCAGCGACGTCGCCTCGTCCGTTGCGCCGAAGATCCCGCCAAAGCTCATCGTGCCGAAGCCGATGGCGCCGACGTTGCGATTGCCGAGCCGTCTCTGTTCCATCCCTGCCTCCCCGTGCCGCGGTGCGGCAGGGAAGCGCGGCCCGATCCGTTCGTCAAGCGAAAGCGACCTGCGGGCGGCCGGGGCCGCGCCCCCCCTTGGCGGTGCATGTTCGCCCGCGTCGGTTGCTCATCCCCGCTGCGGCAGCTTCGCGCTTCGCCACATGATGAACAGCCCCGAGAGGACGATCATGGCCGAACCGATCAGCATCGAGCCCGTAAGACGCTCTCCGAAAAGCAGGACGCCCAGGGCGACGCCAAAGATCAATCGCACGTAGCGGAAGGGCGTGACGGCAGAGACCTCGCCCGTGCGCATCGCCTTCATCAGGCAGGCATAGGCGCAGACCCCGCAAAGCACCGCGCCCGCCAGAAGCAGCCAGGCTCGCCTTTCGGGAAGGACGAAGGCCGCGTCCGACCAGAAGGAAACCATCACCCCGGCGACCGCCACCGCCAGAAAGCCGTAGAACCCCAGGACGTTGGTCCCCAGGGACGCAGGGGCCGCCCGGCTGGCGAGGTCTCGTCCGGCAAAGCCCAGCATGCCCGCAACCGCGAGAAGCGAGAGCATGGAGAAGCCGTCCGTTCCCGGCCTGACGATCACCAGCACGCCCCCCATGCCCAAGAGGATGGCGCTCCACCGGCGCCATCCGACCCGCTCGCCGAAGACGAGGGCGGCGGCGGCCACCACCACGACCGGCGTCGCCTGCAGGATGACGGTGGCCGCCGAAAGCGGTATCAGCGCCAGCGCGAGGACATAGAACAGCCGGCCCGCGATCTCGAACACCACCCGCAGGCGCATGGGAAAGGACAGCACCTCGGGCGTGAACAGGCTTTCGCCTGCCCATCGGGCCAGGCCGGCAAAGACCAGCGCGCCGCCCAGGCCGAAGGTGACAAGGATCTGGGCGATGGGGATGGTGGAGGAAACGCCCTTGATCATGGCATCCTCGAGCGTGAAGCCCGCCATCGCCGCGACCATCCACAATGCGCCGGCAAGGTTGGCGGCATGGCGCCTGCGCGCGGCCAGGGTTTCTTGCGGCGGGGCCGAAACGCGTTCCATGGGTGGGCTCGTCCAATGAATGGGTAAGAAGATCTTTGCCCGAGTATCAGCCCAGGCCCTCGCATGCCACCCGCTCCGGCGCGGCGGCCGGTGTCGCCCGTCGGCGCCGGCACCGATGCGACGCGGGTGGCAAGCTACAACCCCCGGGTTTCGCTACCGCTGGTCGGCCGCCGCATCCTGGGGCTGGAGGCCGCGGGCTATGGCACGCTTCTGGGCTGCATGGGCGCGGGCGCGGTGCTGGGCACGCTGCTGCTGAAGCGGCTGCGCCGGACGGTTCCCGCCAACCGGATCTCGGTCTGGGCGACGCTGCTGTTTGCGCTGGCGACGCTGGCGCTGACGCTGGTGCCGAACGCCTGGATCGCCGGCGCGGTCATGGTCCTGGCGGGGCTGGCCTGGATCGGGATGCTGACCTCGCTGAACGTGGCGGCGCAGACGGCCTCTCCGGGCTGGGTGAAGGCGCGGGCGCTGGCCGTCTATCTGCTGGTCTTCCGGGGCGCGATGACGGGCGGCAACGTGCTTTGGGGCACCATCGCCTCGTGGTCCGGCGTGCCGGCGGCGCTGGTGGTGGCATCGGCGGGGCTGGTCGCCTCGGTGCTGCTGGCGCGCGTCTGGCGGCTGCCCAAGGATGCGACGGCCGACCTTGCCCCCTCGGACCATTGGGCGGAACCCGTGGTCGCCGGCCCGCCTGGGGACGATCGCGGCCCGGTGCTGATCGAGATCGAATATCGCGTCGATCCGGCCCGGATGGCCGAGTTCACGGCCGCCCTGCGCCGCTTCAGCGCCACCCGCCAGCGCGACGGCGCGATCCGCTGGGACCTGTGGGAGGACATTGCCGAGCCGGGGCGGATGGTCGAGGCCTTCGTGGTGGAAAGCTGGGTCGAGCATCAGCGCCAGCACGCCCGCGTCACCCATGCCGACCAGCTGGACCAGCAGATGCTCAACGCCTTCCATATCGGCGAGGGACCGCCGCGGGTCAGGCACCTGCTGCGGCCGCTGTGACCGCGCGCCCAAGGAACGACAACGCCAGAAAGGACCGACATGATGAACCAAGCCCTGACACCCTATGAGCCGCTTTTGCTCGGCATCCTCAGGATCGTCGCCGCGCTGGTGATCTTCAGCTACGGCACGCAGAAGATCCTTGGCTTTCCGGCCAGCCAGGCCGTGCCCCCGACCGGCTCGCTGCCCTGGATCGCGGGCCTCTTCGAACTGGTCGCGGGCTTTCCGGTCCTGGTCGGGTTCCAGGCCCGCATCGCGGCCTTCGTCCTGTCCGGGGTCATGGCCTTCGCCTATTTCCTGGCGCATGCGCCGCAGGGGTTCTATCCGGCGCAGAACGGCGGCGTTCCCGCGATCCTGTTCTGCTTCGTCTTCCTGTATCTTGCGGCGGCGGGGGCCGCCCGGTCAGCCTCGATGCAGCCCTGCGCAAGACCTGATACCGTAAGCCTTCGCATCCCCGGACCCACGAAAGGAGCCTGACATGAGCTGGAACCCCACGCAGAACCCGGATTGCCCCGACCGCAAGGGCCTGGAATCCATCGAGACGCTGATCATTCCGCGCGCCCGCGACCTGGGCGGCTTCGAGGTGCGCCGCGCGCTTCCCGCGCCGCGCCGGCAGATGGTCGGCCCCTTCATCTTCTTCGACCAGATGGGCCCGGCCGAGTTCCTGACCGGCGGCGGGATCGACGTGCGCCCGCACCCGCATATCGGGCTGGCGACGGTGACCTATCTCTACCAGGGCGAATTCCATCATCGCGACAGCACCGGCGCCGACCAGATGGTCTATCCCGGCGAGGTCAACTGGATGATCGCCGGCAGCGGCGTCACCCATTCCGAGCGCACCAGCGAGGAGATGCGCAAGCAACCCGGCTCGCTCTTCGGCATCCAGACCTGGGTCGCGCTGCCGGAAGCCGAAGAGGACCGCGCTGCGGCCTTCGAGCATCACGGCCAGGAGGCGCTGCCCTTCCTCGATGAAGGCGGCAAGCAGGTGCGGCTGATCCTGGGCTCGGCCTGGGGCGAGCGCGCGCCGGTCAAGACCTTCACCGAGACCTTCTATGCCGATGTCGTCCTTGCCGCCGGGGCCAGCCTGCCGCTGCCCGACGATCACGAGGACCGCGGCGTCTATGTGGTCGAGGGCAGCATCCGTGTCGCCGGCCAAAGCTTCGAGGCCGGCCGGATGATGGTGTTCCGCCCCGGCGACCGCATCAGCCTGAAGGCCGGCGAGGCCGGCGCCCGGCTGATGGTTCTGGGCGGCGAGACCATGAACGGGCCGCGCTACATTTCGTGGAACTTCGTCGCCTCGTCGCAGGAACGGATCGACGCCGCCAAGGAGGCGTGGGCGCAGGGCGACTGGGAACACGGCCGCTTCCGCCTGCCGCCGGGGGACGAGAGCGAGTTCATCCCCCTGCCCGACCAGCTGCGGTGAAGGAACGCATGTCCGACGCGGCAGCGGGACGGACCGTGCCGCCCTGATCCTTGGGCAAGATCCACCCCCTGGCTCATGGCCCGGCCGGTGCCGGATACCCCCACCACGACGGCAAGGGCATGTCCGGCCTCACGTCGCGACCTTGAGGTTCACCCGCGCTTCCAGCTTTACGGCCGCTTCCTTGCGCTCGCTGTAGCGGTCGGTCAGGAAGGCCGAGAGGTCGCGGGTCAGCAGGGTGAACTTCACCANGCGCCCGGCCTCGTCGAATTCCTGCCATGCCCTGGCGACCGAGGAC